>NZ_JBEPKL010000005.1:0-181723 GCF_040544655.1 Sphingomonas sp. 1185 | reverse complement strand
TCGGTGCCGCCATCGACACCTTCACGCCTGCCGAATGCGCCAACTACTTCGCCGCAGCCGGTTACGATGCAGACTGATCGGAATTTGCTCTAGCGATGTCGCCCAAGCGAAGGCTGGGGCCTTTGGCGACGGCAGCCGACAATCGCCAGAGATCCCGGCCTGCGCCGGGATGACGATGCCCCCGCGCCACCGCTCGGGCGGCGCGGGGAATAGCCGATCAGGCCGCCTTGTCCTTCCACACCAGCACGGGCTTGCGCGCGGCCAGCGTCTCGTCGAGGCGCGCGCGCGGCGCGAAGTGCGGCGCGGTCTTGAGCGACGGGTCGCCCGCCTTGGCCCGTTCCGCCACCGACGCCAGCGCGCCGATGAACTGATCGAGCGCGGCCTTGGATTCGGTTTCGGTCGGCTCGACCAGCATGGCGCCGTGGACGACCAGCGGGAAATACATGGTCATCGGGTGGAAGCCCTCGTCGATCAGCGCCTTGGCGACGTCGATCGTCGAGAAGCCCTCGGCCAGCCCTTCGTCCGAGAAGATGGCTTCATGCATGCACGGGCCGCTCTTGGCGAAGGGGGCGTCGAGCGTGCTTTCCAGCGAGCGCAGGACGTAATTGGCGTTGAGCACCGCATCCTCGGCGACCTGGCGCAGCCCGTCCGCGCCGTGGCTGAGGATATAGGTCAGCGCGCGGGTGAACATGCCCATCTGGCCGTGGAAGGCGACCATGCGGCCGAAGCTGTCGGCGTGATGGTCCTCGGCATTTTCTTCCTCGACCAGCCGGAAGCCCTCGCCCGTCTTCTCTACGAAGGGCAGCGGCGCGAACGGGGTCAGCGCCTCCGAGAACACCACCGGCCCCGAACCCGGCCCGCCGCCGCCATGCGGGGTCGAGAAGGTCTTGTGCAGGTTGATGTGCATCGCATCGACGCCGAGGTCGCCCGGACGCACGCGCCCGACGATGGCGTTGAAGTTCGCGCCGTCGCAATAGACATAGCCGCCCGCCGCATGGACCGCGTCGGAAATGTCTTTCAGGTCACGCTCGAACAGGCCGCAGGTGTTCGGGTTGGTGATCATCACGCCCGCCACGTCCGGCCCCAGCCGCGCCTTCAGCGCCGCCGTGTCGACGCGCCCGTCGGCGGTCGCGGGAATGTCCTCGACCGAGAAGCCCGCGAATGCCGCCGTCGCCGGGTTGGTGCCATGCGCCGATTCGGGGACCAGAATCACCTTGCGATGCCCCTCGCCACGCTTCTCCAGCGCCGCCTTGATCGCCAGGATCCCACACAGTTCGCCATGCGCGCCCGCCTTGGGGCTCATCGCGACCGAGGTCATGCCGGTCAGCGTGACCAGCCAGTGCGCCAGCTGGTGAATGACCTCCAGCGCGCCCTGCACCGTGTCGACGGGCTGGAGCGGGTGAACGTCGCTGAAACCGGGCAGGCGCGCCATCTTCTCGTTCAGGCGCGGATTGTGCTTCATCGTGCACGAACCCAGCGGGAAGAGGCCGAGGTCGATCGCGTAATTCTGACGCGACAGACGGGTGTAATGGCGGACCGTCTCCGGCTCCGACAGGCCGGGCAGGCCGATCGGGGCCTTGCGGCTCAGGTCGCCCAGACGCGAACCCGCGACATCGCCCTCGGCAAAGTCGACGCCGGTGGTCTCGGCATCGCCGATCTCGAAGATCAGCTTTTCCTCGAGCATCAGCGCGCGATTGCCGGTGAAGGTCGCTGCGATCTCGCCGTCCTTGGCCTCGGGGCTCGTGGGCTTCCAGCCGCTCTGGTTGATCGTCATGCCAGCACCTCCTCAAGCGCTTGGGCAAGCGTCTCGATATCCTCCGCCGTCACCGTTTCGGTGACCGCCACCACCAGTCCGTTCGCGAGCGCATCCTCGCCCGGATAGAGCCGGCCGAGCGACACGCCCGCCAGCACGCCACGCTCGGCCAGCGTCCGCACGATCGGACGCGCCTCGCGGCCCAGGTCGAGCGTGAACTCGTTGAAGAACACGTCGTTGACCAGCTTGACGCCGGGCACCTTCGCCAGACGGTCCGCCGCGCGGCAGGCCTGCGCGTGGTTGATCCCCGCCATCCGGCGCAGACCCGCCTCGCCCAGCAGCGTCATGTGGATCGAGAAGGCGAGCGCACACAGCCCCGAATTGGTGCAGATGTTCGACGTCGCCTTTTCGCGGCGAATATGCTGCTCGCGGGTCGACAGCGTCAGCACGAAGCCGCGCTTGCCGTCCGCGTCCACCGTCTCGCCACAGAAGCGGCCCGGCATCTGGCGGATATACTTATCCTTGCAGCCCATCAGGCCGACATAAGGCCCACCGAACTGAAGCCCGACGCCCAGCGACTGGCCCTCGCCGACGACGATGTCGGCGTCCATTTCGCCCGGACTGCGGATCGCGCCCAGCGCGACCGGCTCGGTCACGACGGCGATCAGCAGCGCCTTCTTGGCGTGGCAGGCGTCGGCCAGCGGGGTCAGGTCGGCGATGCGGCCGAGAATATCCGGATACTGGACGACGACGCAGGACGTATCGCCGTCGATCGCCGCGATCATCTGGTCGATATCGGTCTCGGCGGTCAGGACGGGCGCGGCCGTCTCCAGCGTGTCGCCGGTGTACTTCGCCATGGTCTTTGCGACCGAGACATAATGCGGGTGAAGGCCCGAGGACAGGATCGCCTTGGACTTCTTGGTGATGCGCCGCGCCATGCCGATCGCTTCCCAGCAGGCGGTCGAGCCGTCATACATGGACGCATTGGCGACATCGGTGCCGAGCAGACGCGCGACCTGCGTCTGGAACTCGAACAGCATCTGCAACGTGCCCTGCGCGATTTCCGGCTGATAGGGCGTGTAGGCGGTCAGGAACTCGCCGCGCTGGATCAGGTGATCGACGCTGGCGGGGACATGGTGCCGATACGCGCCGCAGCCCAGGAAGAAGGGCACGTCGCCCGCCACGATATTCTTGCGGGCGAGCGCGGTCATGTGCCGCTCGACCGCCAGTTCGGACGCGTGGTTGGGCAGCCCCTCGATGGGGCCGGACAGGCGGGCGGATTCGGGCACGTCGACGAACAGGTCGTCGACCGATCCCGCGCCGATGACCGAGAGCATCTCGGCCCGGTCGGAAGAGGTAAGGGGCAGGTAGCGCATGCGTTCCATTTCTCCGCCCTCCTCTTCGCCCCCGCCGCCGAGCGGAGGGCTTCTTCTTCTCCCCTCCCGCAGGCGGGAGGGGCCGGGGGAGGGCACCCGGCTTCGGCAGGCGATATCGCTGGAGGAGATCGAGTCCCCTCCCCCGACCCCTCCCGCCTGCGGGAGGGGAGGAAGAAGGCCCCTCCCCTAACGAGGGAGGGGCTTTAAATCAGAGCTTCGTGACGAACGCGGCGTAGGCGGTTTCGTCCATCAGGCCGTCCAGCTCCGACGCGTCCGACAGGGTGATCTTGAAGAACCAACCCTCGCCCTCGGGATCGGTGTTGACCAGCGCGGGCTCGTCCGACAGCTGGGCATTGCCCTCAATCACGGTGCCCGAGACGGGCGCATAGACGTCCGAGGCGGCCTTAACCGACTCGACCACCGCGGCCTCGTCGCCCTTGGACAGCTCACGGCCTTCCTCGGGCACGTCGACGAACACGATGTCGCCCAGGGCTCCTTGCGCGTAGTCAGAGATGCCGACCGTGCCGACATCACCATCGACGTCGATCCACTCATGATCTTCGGTGAAATAGCGGCTCATGGTCACTTGGCTCCTGAACGAACGTAACGATGGGGGACGAACGGCATGGCCGTGACGGTGGCGTCATGGGTCTTGCCGCGCTGAAGCAGTTTGAGGGCCGTGCCGGGCGTCGCCAGCTCGGTGGGGACATAGGCCATGGCGATCGGCGCGCCCATCGAGGGGGCGAAGCCGCCGCTGGTGACGCGACCGATGACCGAGCCGTCCTCGGCGACCACCGACGCGCCCTCGCGCACCGGCTGGCGGCCCGCGACGGTCAGGCCGACGCGCTTGACGGCGGGGCCATTCTCACGCTCGGCGAGGATGCGCCCGGCCCCCAGGAAGTCGGCCGCCTCGCGGCGCTTCTTGGCGAGCGCGAAGCCCAGATCGGCCATTACCGGCGTCGTCTCGGGGTCGAGGTCATGGCCGTAGAGCGGCAGCCCCGCTTCCAGACGCAGCGAGTCGCGCGCGCCCAGGCCGATCGGCTTCACCTCCGCCTGCTCGCACAGCACGTCGGCGAAAGCGGCGGCATGCTCGGCGGGGATCGAGATTTCGTAACCGTCCTCGCCGGTATAGCCCGAGCGGCTGATCCACAGCGGCACGTCGTTCCACACGAAGTCGGCGGCGGTCATGAACACCAGAGCCTCGACGCCCGGCACGATCCGCGACAGCGCATCGACCGCCTTGGGCCCCTGGAGCGCCAGCAGCGCCTGCTCGTCGAGCAGGTTCAGCGTCGCATCGTCGGGGATGAAGTCGAGCAGATAGGCGATGTCGTCATATTTGGTCGCGCCGTTGACGACCATGTAGAGTTCCTCGGCACCGTCCAGGGTGCGCTTCGTCACCATCAGGTCGTCGAGGATGCCGCCCTCTTCGTTCAGCAGCAGCGAATAGCGGTTCTTACGATCGCCGAGCCCAGCGATGTCGCCCGGCAGGACCTTTTCCAGCGCGGTGATGACCGGGGCCAGACCATTGTCACCGGTGAAGACCACCTGGCCCATATGGCTGACGTCGAACAGCCCGGCCGACTCGCGGGTCCAGAGATGCTCGGCCATGATGCCTTCATACTGGACCGGCATCTCATAGCCCGCGAACGGGACCATCCGCCCGCCGCGCGCGCGGTGCCAGGCGTCCAGCGGCAGCGTCTGGATGATCTCCTGACCCTCGGGGGCGTCTTCTACATTCAGGTCGGTTGCGTCGCTCACGGGGCCGGTCTCCGTCAAAAGGGTGTCGGCTAGGGACGCGTGTCTCCTACCCGATCCGATCCCCCTCTGTCACGGAACCTGAGAGCTTTCGCCAGAAATTCCGGCTTACCCCTTCGGTGGCGCCGCGACCGGGGTCGAGGCGCGCTTTCCAGAGTGTCGATGGCGATCGCGCGGTCCCATTTGCCTGAGAGATTCCGGGGTGGTTGCTCCTTCGGCGGCCGGGTCTCGCCATCTGAAAGATGCACCCGGCGCTCTCCCGCGCGCGCCTATGTCGGACATGTCCGACATCGACGCCACGCCCTCTGCCGACAGGGGGTGCCCAAGTCAATCGGGGGTGCGATCAATATTGTGGATTAAGCGGCTGGATGGGGACCGGGTGCCGCAACCCCAATTCGTTCCCCGGCGAAGGCCGGGGCCCAGATGCCAAACGGTCCGAGGCGCGCGCGCCCGTCGCGTGGGAGGCAAGAGCGAGCGATCGGCCGGAGCCTCCCACGCCACGACACGGCGCGCCACAGGCCTTACCGCAACTGGGCCCCGGCCTTCGCCGGGGCACGCCGAAATCACCGCGTCGCGTTATACTTCAGCTGCGCCTCGGTCAGCTGGAACCCGACCAGCGCCTCGAAGCTGGCGCTCGCCACCGCCTGGCGGATCTCGGGCTGGCTCAGCGGATCGACCGCCGCGTCCTCGTCGCCCGCCTTGCGGCGACGGGTCAGCTTCTCACGGACATCGTCGGGCAGGGTCGCGGCTGCGCGCGCGATGGTGGTGGAGGCCTCGCCCGCCACCTGGCCGCGCGCCTGGCCCGCGTCGAAATGGACCGATACGCGGCTCACCCGCTTGGCGACGACATTGGTCCCGCCGCGCACGATCGCAATATAATAGGGCAGCGTCACGTCGCGCGCCGCCGCCGTGTCGGTGCGCCGCGCCTCGACGTTGAAGGTCACGGTGGTGACGATGTCGCTGCCCACATCGGCGCAGGTCGAGCGGACATCGGTCATGTTGGCGACCAGATCGATCGCCCCCTCGTCGGTCGCGCCCGGCGTCTTGAACAGCGTCACGTCGCCGGTGCCCGCCGCCACGCCCACCACCGGGCAGGCCGAGCGGACGGCGGTGATCCCGCCCGAGGCATCGATCTCACCGGTGCGGGCGCAGCCCCCCAGCACGAGCGCAAGGGCAACGGGCGCCAAGACGGAAACGGGGAGCGATGCTTTCACAGGTCGAAACGCCTATTCTGGATGCCGAAGCAGGATGCCGGTTTGGCCGCCAGCATAGGAACCGGGTTGGACGCGCGCAAGCAATGGCGTAGAGCCGCAGCATGACCGATGCCCCCAAGCCGCCGCTCGACCTGTTGATCGCCGCCCCGCGCGGCTTCTGCGCGGGCGTCGACCGCGCCATCCGCATCGTCGAGCTGGCGCTCGAAAAACATGGCGCGCCGGTCTATGTCCGGCATGAGATCGTCCACAACAAGTTCGTCGTCGACAGCCTGAAGGCCAAGGGCGCGATCTTCGTGGAGGAACTGGACGAGGTGCCGCCGCACGCGCATGTCGTCTTCTCCGCGCACGGGGTGCCCAAGTCGGTGCCTGCGGACGCCGAGAGCCGGGGCCTCGACTATCTCGACGCCACCTGCCCGCTGGTATCCAAGGTCCATCGCCAAGCCGAGCGGCTGGTCGAGATGGGTCGCCACATCGTCTTCATCGGCCATGCGGGCCACCCCGAGGTCATCGGCACTTTCGGCCAGGTGCCGCAGGGCTCGATGTCGCTGGTCGAGACGGTCGCCGATGTCGAAGCCTTCACCCCCGCCGATCCCGACAATCTGGCGTTCCTGACCCAGACCACCCTGTCGGTCGACGACACCGCCGCGACGATCGAGGCGCTCCAGCGCCGCTTCCCCAGCATCCAGGCGCCGCGTGGCGAGGATATCTGCTACGCGACCTCCAACCGCCAGGCCGCGGTCAAGGCGATCGCCGCCGAGTGCGACGCAGTGCTGGTGATCGGTGCGCCCAATTCGTCCAACTCGCTGCGACTCGTCGAGGTCGCCGAGCGGGCGGGCAAGCGCGCCCAGTTGATCCAGCGCGCCGCCGATCTCGACTGGGCGTTCCTCGACGGGGTCAGGACGCTGGGCCTGACCGCCGGGGCCTCGGCGCCCGAGCTGCTGGTCCGCGAGCTGGTCGACCGGCTGTCCGAACGCTTCACCGTCACCGAACGCGAGGAAGAGACGACGCGCGAGACGATCGCGTTCAAGCTGCCGCGCGGCCTGGAAGCGGTCGCCTGAACCATGGCCGTCTATACGCAGGTTTCGGCCGAGGCGCTGTCGGCGTTTCTGGAACGCTATGACGTGGGCGAGCTGATCTCCGCCAAGGGGATCGCCGAGGGGGTCGAGAACAGCAATTACCTGGTCGACACCACGACCGCGCGGTTCATCCTGACCCTGTACGAAAAGCGCGTGGCGGCGGGCGACCTGCCCTTCTTCCTCGCGCTGCTCGACCATCTGGCGGCCAAGGGGCTGGCCGTGCCGCCCGCGATCAAGGACCGGCAGGGCGTCGAGATCCAGGAACTGGCGGGCCGCCCGGCCTGCCTGATCCAGTTCCTGACCGGCGTGTCGCTGTCGCACCCGACCCCGGCGCAGGCGCTGGCGGCGGCGGACGCGATGGGCGCGATGCACCGTGCGGTCGCCGACTTCCCGCTGAACCGCCCCAATTCGATGGGCCATGCCAGCTGGCACCCGCTATTCGCCCAATGCGGGCGCGATCTCGACCGGATACAGCCGGGCCTGCACGATGCGATGGGCGAGGCGCTGGACTCGGTGCTGGACGGCTGGGACGCGCAGAGCCTCGACGCCTGCGTCATCCATGCCGACCTGTTCCCCGACAATGTGCTGGTGCTGGGCGATCAGGTCACCGGTCTGATCGACTTCTATTTCGCCTGCACCGACTACCGCGTCTATGACCTCGCCGTCATGCACTCGGCCTGGAGCTTCGACGCCGCCGGCGAGACCTATGCACCCGAAATCGGCGCGGCGCTGATCGAAGGATATGAGCGCCACTTCCCGCTGTCCGACACCGAGCGTGCGGCATTCGCGAAGCTGGCGATGGGCGCGTGCCTCCGCTTCGCGCTGTCGCGGGCCTGGGACTGGCTGAACACCCCCGCCGATGCGCTGGTGACGCGCAAGGACCCGCTCGCCTATTGGCGGCGCTATATCGCCTATCGCGACGGAAAGGCCGGACTGTGACCCCCGTGGAGATCGCCACCGACGGCGCGTGCAAGGGCAATCCCGGCCCCGGCGGCTGGGGCGCGCTGATCCGGTCGGGCGCGCATGAGAAGGAATTGTCGGGCGGCGAGCCGCTGACCACCAACAACCGCATGGAGCTGATGGCGGCGATCGAGGCGCTGAACGCGCTCAAGCGCCCGTGTGCGGTGACGCTGTCGACCGACAGCCGCTATGTGATGGACGGCCTGACCAAGTGGATCCATGGCTGGAAGCGCAATGGCTGGCGTACGGCGGACAAGAAGCCGGTCAAGAATGCCGAGCTCTGGCAGGCGCTGGTCGCGGCGGCGGAGCGGCACCAGATCGAGTGGAAATGGGTCAAGGGCCATGCTGGCCACCCCGACAATGAACGCGCCGACAAGCTGGCGAGCGACGCGGCGGAGACGTTCCGCAAATAGCCGCTTCCGGGCGGCGCGTGGCTATCGCGAGAACCGCCCCGCCGCATAGCGCGCCACATCCACGCCGCCCGGCATATCCCCCTGGCCCAGCAGCAGCGCCGCCGCCATGCGCGACGCGGCGGGGGCGGTCTGGATGCCGAAGCCGCCCTGCCCCGCGCACCAGAAGAAGCCCGGCACTTTGGCGTCGAAGCCATAGACCGGCGCACGGTCGGGGGCGAAGCTGCGCAGCCCCGCCCAGCGGCGCTCGACCGCCGCGACGCGCCAGTCGACCACCTTTTCCAGCCGGTCGATGGCGACCGCCACGTCCCATTCCTCGGGCGCGATGTCGCAGGGGACGCTGGGAGTTTCGTCATGCGGGGTCAGCCACAGCCGCCCGCCCGCCTCGGGCTTGAAATAGAATCGGCCGTTGATGTCGATGACATGCGGCAGGCCGGACGGCGCGGGCGGATCAGTGCGCAACTGCATCATCGTCCGGCGATAGGGCGTGATGCCGACCGGCGCGGCCCCCGCGATCCGCGCGACCTCGTCCGCCCAGGCGCCCGCCGCGTCGACCAAGATCCGCGCCTCGACCGGCCCGGCGCGCGTCTCCAGATGCCATAGCCCGTCGCGGCGTTCGGCGGCGACCAGCGCGGCATCGGTCCTCAGCACCGCCCCCGCGCCCTTCGCCGCCGCCAGATAATCGGCGTGGAGCGCGGCCACGTCGATATAGGCGCAGCTCGGCTCCCAGATGCCCTGCACCCATTCGGGGCGAAGGCCGGGAATGCGCGTGGCGGGATCGACCGGCGACAGGTCCACCCCACTGCCCGCGAAATCGCCGAGCAGCCGCTCGATCTGTGCCGAATCCTCCGCGCGCCCGACGTGAAGCGAGCCGAGCGGGGTCAGATACCCGCCGTCGCGCAGCGCCGCGCCGGAGGCGGTGGTCAGCGGCTGGACCGCCGGGCCGCCATAGGTTTCCGACCAGAAGGCCGCCGAGCGCCCGGTCGCATGGCGTCCGGGCATGTCCTCCGCCTCGAGCAGGATGACGTGCGCGTGCGATCCGATCGCCGCCGCCAGGCTCGCCCCCGCCATGCCCGCGCCGACGATCGCGATGTCATGGCTCATGCGGCGACCCCGGCCAGGAACGTATCGATCGCCTCCAGCGCGCGCAGCCGCACCGGGTCCGCCTCGCGCAGCAGCTCATGCGCCGCCTCGTCGCCGAAGCGGACCGTGCGCGCGCCGATCCGGGCGGCGACCCGCGCCGCGACGCGCGAATCGACCAGCCGGTCGGCCTCGGCGATCAGCATCAGCGTCGGCAGGCCCAGCCGGTCGAGCCGGGGATCGCGCGACAGCCCCCGGATCGAGCGCGACGCCTCCGCCAGCCATCCCCAGCTCGGCGGCCCCAGCGCCAGCTCGGGCATCCGCGCGTACCAAAAGGCCTCGTCCTCGTAACGCGTGACGTCATGGGTCAGGTTGCGCTGGCGGGTGTGGCGGCCCGCCCCGTCATCGGCGCGCCAGATCGCGCGCTCGCCCCGACCGAGCGCCGCCATCGTGCGGATGAGAATCGCCCCCAGCAGCGCGCCGGTCGGCAGGCGAAGCCCCAGCATCGGCGAGACCAGCACCAGGGCATCGGGATCGACCGCCTCCTCGACCACGGCGCGCAACGCCAGATGGCCGCCCATCGAATGGCCGAGCAGGACATGGCGAAGTCCCGCGCCGTCCTCGCCCCGCCATTGCTGCCAGAAGCTGCGCAGGTCCGCGACATAGACCGAGAAATCGGCACCATGCCCGACATGCCGGTCGGCGAGCAGGCGTCCCGATCCCCCCTGCCCGCGCCAGTCGAACGCGGTGACGCTCCAGCCGCGCGTTACCAGATGCGCGAAGATCTCCAGATATTTCTCGATCATGTCGGCGCGCCCCGTCTGGAACAGCAACCGGCCGACCGGCCGCGCCGCCACCCAGTCGAACCGGCGATGCGCCCAGCCATCGGGCGCGGTCCAGTGCGACAGCCGCGCATCCGCGGGGAAGGATCGGCGAAGGGCGAAGGCGTCGGTCATCCGCCTCCCGGTTACGGTTTAGAAAGCCCTGCCGTCTAGGTGGTTCTATGATGGAATGGACCATTGTCCGTATCGCGCTGATCGGTGCGCTGACCCTGTTGCTGGTGGCGTCGGGGATCGAGGACGCGCGCACCCGCGAGATCGCCGACCGCAAGAACGCCGCCATCGCGCTGCTCGCGCCGCTCTGGTGGTGGGCGTCGGGACTGTCGGTCTGGCCCGATATCGTGGTGCAGCTGGCGGTGGCGGGCTTGGTCTTCCTGCTGTTCGCGCAGGCGTTTCGCGTCGGCATGATGGGCGGCGGCGACGTGAAGATGATCGCCGCGCTGGCGCTATGGCTGCCGCTGCAACCGCTGTTCCGGATGCTGCTGATCATGTCGATCGCGGGCGGCGCGGTGACCTTCGCCATGATTCTCGACCATCGGTGGCGGCGTCGGCGCCAGGGCGGGGAGGCGCGGCCGATCGAGGTTCCCTATGGCGTCGCGATCGCGATGGCCGGGCTGATGATCCTGCGGGAACCGATCTTTAACCCATTCAATCATACCTGATTTTCCTGAACAGGCCGGGCAGAGGGTTCGGCGACGAGGCCAAGAGCGCGGGATGGACAGTCGCAAATTGTTACTGGTGTTGGGCGCGTTGGTGGTCGCGGGGATGACCGCGCTGTTCGCCCGGACCGTCACGTCGGGCAGCAGCGCGCCGCAAGCCGCCGCCGCCGTCATCGTCGCGCCCGCCGAATCGGGCCCCGAGGTGCTGGTCGCGACCCGCACCCTGCCGGTCGGCACGATCATCGACCCGACCGCGCTGAAATTCCAGCCCTGGCCCAAGGACATGGTCCAGGGTGCCTATTATGTGAAGGGCCAGGCCGATCCCTCCAAGCTGCAGGGCACGGTGCTGCGCTATGCGATCACCGCCGGGCAGCCGCTGACCCAGGGGTCGGTGGTGCCGCCGGGCGACCGGGGCTTTCTGGCCGCGGCACTCACGCCGGGCATGCGCGCGGTGACGGTGCCGGTATCGGCGCAGACGGCGGTGGCGGGCTTCGTCTTTCCCGGCGACCGCATCGACATGGTGCTGACCCAGGATGTCGCGGGCGGCGGCGACGGCCCCCCGCTGAAGGTGTCGGAGACGATCATGCGCAACGTCCGCGTGCTCGCCACCGACCAGAGCACCGACCATCAGGCGGGCTCGGACGGCAAGACGGCGGTCCACCCCTTCACCACCGTCACGGTCGAGACGACGCCGAAAATGGCCGAACAGCTCGCCGTCGCGCAGACGGTCGGCACGCTGTCGCTGTCGCTGCGCGCGCTGGCCGACCAGCCCGACCGAAGCGCAGGCGCGAGCCAGCCGATGATCGACCGCGCCTCCTATGCCACCGGCGGCGACGTGTCGCGCTATCAGCGCCGGACGGTGCCCGGACGCCAGGCCAATGCCGGGCCCGATCACGGCACGATACCGATGCCCGGCGGCGCGATGCCCGTGGCAGGCAGCGCGGGCGCGGCCACGGGCGTGGGCGCCCCGGTTCGCGAAGGCGGCGTGCAGGTCACGCGCGGCCATGGTTCGGGCGATTCGGGTCCGTCCACAGCTGGAAGGATGAATTGAACATGGCGTCCCGGTCCATCCTGGCGGGCTCGGCACGCGCCGCCGCCCATATGCTGATCCTCTCGCCGCTGCTCCTCGCCCCCGCGCCATCCGCCGCCGCCGATCCGGAAGGCTCCACGGTCGTCAGCGACGGGTCGGGCGCGATGGAGATCAACACCGGGCGGGCGCGCCTCATCACCCTGCGCCGTCCGATGACCGATCTGTTCGTCGCCGACGACAGCATCGCCGACGTCCAGGTCCGCTCGCCCACCCAGCTCTATATCTATGGCAAGAAGCCGGGCGAAACGACGATCTCGGCCACCGGGCGCGGCGGGGCGGTCGTCTATTCGGCGACGGTGCGGGTCGGCAACAACACCGATTCGATCGGCCGGATGCTGCGGCTGGCCATGCCGGAGGCCAAGATCGCCGCCACGCCGATCAACGGCATGATCCTGCTGACCGGCACCGTCGCCTCCCCCGACGATGTCGCCGAGGCGGAGCGGCTGGTCCAGGCCTATGTCGGCAAGGACACCCGGATCATCAGCCGGTTGAAGACCGCGACCCCGCTTCAGGTGAACCTCCAGGTCCGCATCGCCGAGGTCAGTCGCAGCTTCGTCAAGACGATCGGCGTCAACCTGCTGAGCCGAGACAATAGCGGCGGCTTCCTGTTCGGCGTCGCGTCGGGCCGCAATGCCGGGACGATCAGCGACGTCACCGATCCGACCACGGGGCAGATCATCGGCACCCGCTATGGCTTCACCTCGGGCGACGCGCGGACGTCGGTGGGGCTGGCCGGACGGGTGCTGGGGATGAACCTGCTCGCCGCGATCGATCTGGGCGAGACGCTGGGCCAGGTCTCGACGCTGGCCAATCCCAACCTGACCGCGCTGTCGGGCGAGACGGCGACCTTCCTGGCGGGGGGCGAGATCCCCATTCCGCTGACCAGCGGCTTCGGCGCGGTGTCGGTCGACTATAAGCAATATGGCGTCAGCCTGTCCTACACGCCGACGGTGCTGTCCGACGGCCGGATCTCGCTGCGCGTCCGGCCCGAGGTCTCGCAAATCTCGTCGGTCGGGTCGGTCCGGATCAACGGCACCTCGATCCCCGCTCTGTCCACCCGCCGCGCCGAGACGACGCTGGAGCTGGGGTCGGGGCAGAGCATGATGATCGGCGGGCTGTTGTCCAACACCCATGACAATAGCATCGAAAAGGCGCCGTGGCTGGGCGACCTGCCGCTGATCGGCTCGCTGTTCCGCTCCAACGCGTTCAAGCGCAACGAAACCGAGCTGGTCATCATCATCACCCCCTATCTGGTCAAGCCGGTCGATTCCCCCTCGGACATCGCCCTGCCGACGGACGGCCAGCGCCCGCCCAACGATGCCGAGCGCGTCCTGCTGGGACGGGTCGCCGCCGGGTCCGGAGAGCCGCGTCCCGTCCCCACCATGGCCCCGCCGGTCCAGGGTCGCCCCGTATCCGGCGCCGCCGCGCCGGTCGGAGCCGCGCCCGCCGCCCGGCCCGGCAAGCCCGTTCCCATGCCAGGCTTTTCCGAATGACCGCCCGCCCAAGGATGCCCCGCCCCATGCGCCGCGCCCCGCTTTGCCTGACGTCCCTCGGCCTGCTGCTGTCCGCCTGTAACGCCGGTGGCCAGCACGGGCTGGAAACCGCGCATCAGCCGGTCGTGTCGCAGACCGACTATGCGCTCGACCTCGCCGTGTCGCGCGGGCAACTGGCGACCGACGAGGATCGTCGCCTCGACGGCTGGGCGCGCAACCTGCGGCTGGGTTATGGCGACCGCGTGACCGTCGAGGACCCGGCGGGCGAGGCCCCCGGCGCCTATCGCCAGGTCGCGGCGGTGATCGGCGCTTATGGCCTGCTGCTCAATCCGTCCTCGCCCATCGCGCAGAGCTCGGTCGCGCCCGCGACGATCCGCGTGATCGTGACCCGCGCCCGCGCGACGGTGCCCGGCTGCCCCGACTGGCGCAGCGATCTGGCCCCCGACTGGAGCGGCGACACCTCGTCCAACCATGGCTGCGCGATCAACCGCAATCTGGCGGCGATGGTCGCCGATCCCCGGGAACTGGTCCGCGGCACCGACGGCCCCGCCACCGCCGACCCGCGCTCCGCCACCCGCGCGATCGTCGCGATGCGGCGGGCGGGCACCACCGGCACGGGCGGCACCACACTGCGCGATCCCAACGCGACCGCAAGCAGCGGCCCCGCGCCGACCAGCAGCGGAGAGCCCCAGTGAACGCCCCCTGGAATCCCCAACGCGCGCTGAAGCGTGACCCGTTCCAGGCCTATGTCTGCGACGACTGGGCGGCCGAGGCGATCCGCCCGATCGCCGACGAACAGGGATGGTCGCCGGACAAGGTCTTCAAGACCGGCATGCGCGGTGCGATCCAGTCGCTGGCGGTGTCGGCCAGCCCGCAGATCCTGCTGGTCGACCTGAGCGACACCGACGATGCGGTGGGGGAGATCAACAATCTGGCCGAGGTGTGCGAACCCGGCACGATCGTCATCGCAATCGGGCAGGTCAACGACGTCCGCCTCTATCGCACGCTGATGAACAGCGGCATCCATGATTATCTGCTCAAGCCGCTGAGCGCCGATCAGCTTCGCGACACGCTCGAACAGGCGCGCGCGATCCTGCACGCCCCCCGCCCCGCCGACCAGACGCCCGAGCGGGCGCATTGCGGCGTCGCGGTGATCGGCGTGCGCGGCGGCATCGGCGCCTCGACCATCGCCACCTCGCTCGGCTGGCTGATGGCGGAGCGGCTGGGGCGTTCGACCGCGCTGCTCGACCTGGACGTGCATTTCGGCACCGCCGCGCTCTCGCTCGACCTGGAGCCGGGACGCGGACTGGTCGACGCGATCGACAATCCCAGCCGGATCGACGGGCTGTTCCTGGAACGCGCGATGGTCAAGGCGTCGGAGCGGCTGGCCATCCTGTCCGCCGAAGCGCCGATCAGCGCGCCGATCCTGACCGACGGCATCGCCTTCGCCCAGTTGCAGGAAGAGATGCGGCTGACCTTCGAGACGACGCTGGTCGACCTGCCGCGCGACATGGCCCTGCAACAGCCGATGCTGCTGAACACCGCCCAGACCGTGGTGCTGGTGACGGAACTGACTTTGGCCGCCGCGCGCGACACGATCCGCATGCTCGCCTGGCTGAAGCTCAACGCGCCGCAGGCCGCCGTCCTGCTCGTCGCCAACCGGGTCCAGCCCGCCGCGCTCTGCGAGATCGCGCAAAGCGATTTCGAGGGGTCGATCGAGCGCCCCGTCGACGTCCTCATCCCCTATGACCAGAAACTAGTCGTGCAGGCCGCCAAGCTGGGCAAGCCGATCGCCGAGCTGGGCAAGTCCTCGCGCACCGTCGCGCCGATGATCGCCATGGTCCAGCGCATCTGCGCCTCGGCAGAGGACGGCACCGCCGCCCCGGCGCGGCGCGGGCTGCTCGACCGGTTCGACTTCAAGGCGCTGCTGTCGAAGCGCGCCGGGACGGCCTGACCGGGTGAGCATCCTGGCGACCCTGATCCTGGCGATCGGCGTCTTCGCGACGCTGATGCTGGTGATGGCCGCACTGTCGGCCCCGTCGACGCCGCGCGCACAGTCGCGGCGGCTGGCGGGCCTGCGCACGCGGGTGGCGCTCGATCTCGACAAGCCCGCCGTGGCGACCGCGTCGCGCGGGATCGCGTTCGCCACCGATACCCGGTTGGACAAGGCGTTCGGCCGGTTGCTGCCCAACCCGGCGAAGCTGGCCAGGCGGCTGGACCGGGCGGGGCGCGGCTGGACGCTGGGGCAATATGGCCTGGGCTGCGCCGCCGTCGCGCTCGTCACGCTGATGCTGGGCCTGATGATCGGGCTGTCCTTCATCCTGGCGCTGCTGCTGGGCATCGGGATCGGGCTGTGGTTGCCGCATGTCTTCCTGTCGATGACGATCGGCCGCCGGATCGCGAAGTTCACCGCCCGCTTTCCCGACGCGATCGAGCTGCTGGTCCGCGGGCTGCGCTCGGGCCTGCCCATCGCCGAGACGATGGCGGTCGTCGGCCAGGAGGTGCCCGGCCCGGTCGGCGAGGAGTTTCGCGCGGTCTATGACCGGATGCGGATCGGCCGGACGATGGATGCCGCGCTGCAGGACGTCGCCGACCGGCTGGAAACACCCGAATTCCAGTTCTTCGTCATCGCCATCGCCATCCAGCGCGAAACCGGCGGCAACCTGGCCGAGACGCTGTCCAACCTGGCCGATGTGCTGCGCAAGCGTGCCCAGATGAAGCTGAAGATCAAGGCGATGTCGTCCGAATCCAAGGCGTCGGCCTATATCATCGGCGTCCTGCCCTTTGCGGTGTTCGCCATGATCTGGATGATCAACCAGCCCTATATGGCGCGCTTCTTCATCGATCCGCGCCTGATGCTGGTCGGCGGCGTCGGCATCCTGTGGATGGGGCTGGGCGCGTTCATCATGTCCCGCATGATCAATTTCGAGATCTGAATGCGCAGTCCCGCCCCCTCTTCCGCGACCGGCCCGTTCGGCCTCGACGCCGCCTCCACCGCCACGCTGCTATGGGGCGTCTGCATCCTGGCGCTGCTGTTCGTCGGCTATCTGCTGATCGGCAGCCGCGACCCGATGAAGGCGCGGGTGCGTGCCCTCAACGCGCGCCGCGAGCAGCTCAAGGCCGGGACCGCCGCCCCGCCCCCGTCGCGGGCAAAGCTGATCGACCGCGACACGATGCTGAACCGGATGCACGCCATCCTCGATTCGCTGAAGATGTTGCAGGACGAACAGGTCCGCGCGGTCCAGACCAAGCTGCTCCAGGCGGGCATCCGGTCCAAGGAGATGGCGGTCGCGGTGATCTTCGGGCGCCTCGCGCTGCCGATCGTGCTGGGCGGGCTGATCGCCTTGTGGGTCTACGGCACCGACGGTTTCGCCACCTGGAGCCCGTTCAGCCGCAACATCCTGGTCGCGGGTACGCTGCTGCTGGCGTACAAGGCCCCCGATCTGGCGCTGAAGAACCAGATCACCAAGCGCAGCCAGGCGATCCGCAAGGGCCTACCCGATGCGCTGGACCTGCTGGTCATCTGCGCCGAGGCCGGGTTGACCATCGACGCGGCCTTCATGCGCGTGGCGCGCGAATTGCGCCGGGCCTATCCCGAGCTGGGCGACGAGTTCCAGCTGACCTCGGTCGAGCTGGGTTTCCTGACCGACCGGCGCCAGGCGCTGGAGAATCTGGCGATGCGCGTCGATCTCGATTCGGTGCGCGGGGTCGTCACGACGATGATCCAGACCGAGAAATACGGCACCCCGCTCGCCAGCGCGCTGCGCGTCCTGTCGGCCGAGTTCCGCAACGAACGCATGATGCGCGCCGAGGAAAAGGCCGCGCGCCTGCCCGCGATCATGACGGTGCCGCTGATCCTGTTCATCCTGCCGACGCTGTTCGTGGTGATCCTGGGCCCCGCCGCCTGCTCGATCAAGGATACGCTCGCCACCGGCCAGTAACGCCCGCGCAACCACCGACGCGTCCGGTCGTTGTCCGGACGTAACAGGCAGGGATCGACCGCGATGCTGTTCACTTCGACGACACAATTCGCCGTGCTGGGGCTGGTCCTCATCGCAGGGTGGCTCTTCGGTTTGGCGAGCCATCCGGGCGGCCGCAAATGGCGCACCCGCTATTCGACCGAGCGCGACGCCCATGCCGCGCAGGTGAAGGACACCGAGACCAAATTGTCCGCCGCGCAGGCCCGCATCGCCGAGCTGGAGCGCGAGAACCAGAGGCTGGCCAGTGCGCAACCCGTGGCGGCGACCCCCGTGACGGAGCGGGCGCCGTACCGCCCGGTCGCCGCCACCGCCGCGCGTCCGGCCTATCCGGCGGGTGAGCGTCGGGGCTGGTTCGATTTCGGGAACCGGGTCTCGACGCGGGGGTAACGGGGTTTCATCGGGTGTGGGCTCGGTGAGACACCCTGCCCTCCCCCGGCCCCTCCCGCCTGCGGGAGGGGAGAAGAGGCCTTGTCGGCTATCCCTAACCCCCGCCGCCGGACACGCCCCTCCCGCAAGCGGGAGGGGTTGGGGGAGGGAAGGCTCCAGGCGAACCGCTCCCCTCCCCGCGACCGATTACCGCGCCTTCAACGCCGCCTGCGCCGCCGCCAGCCGGGCGATCGGAACCCGGTAAGGGCTGGCCGAGACATAATCCAACCCGACCTGCTCGCAGAAGGCGATCGATGCCGGATCGCCGCCATGCTCGCCGCAAATGCCCAGCTTGATGCCGGGGCGCGTCGCGCGGCCGCGCTCGGCGGCCAGGCTGACCAGTTCGCCGACGCCCTCGACATCCAGGCTGACGAACGGGTCCTTGGCGTAGATGCCCTTCTCGACATAGGCGCCCAGGAAGCGCGCGGCGTCGTCGCGGCTGACGCCCAGCGTCGTCTGGGTCAGGTCGTTGGTGCCGAAGGAGAAGAACTCGCCCACCTCGGCGATTTCCCCGGCCTTCAGCGCGGCGCGCGGCAGCTCGATCATGGTGCCGACCAGATATTCGACCGTCTTGCCGCGCTCGGCGAACACCGCCTGCGCGGCCTTGTCGACCACCGCCTTCATCAGCTCCAGCTCGCGCCGGGTGGCGACCAGCGGGATCATGACCTCGGGGATCGGGGCCTCACCCGACTTCTCCGCGACGTCCAGCGCCGCCTCGAAGATCGCCCGCGCCTGAATCTCGTAGATTTCGGGATAGGTCACGCCCAGGCGACAGCCGCGATGGCCGAGCATCGGGTTGAACTCGTGCAGTTCGCTCGCCCGGCGCTTCAGCGTATCCACATCCACGCCAGCCGCCGTCGCGACCTCGGCGAATTCGGCCTCCTGCTGCGGCAGGAATTCGTGCAGCGGCGGGTCGAGCAGCCGCACCGTCACCGGCAGGCCCGCCATCACCTCGAAGATCGCGGTGAAGTCGGCGCGCTGTTCGGGCAGCAGCTTGTCGAGCGCGACGCGGCGGCCCTTTTCGTCCGAGGCCAGGATCATCTGGCGCACTGCCGTGATCCGCGCGGCGTCGAAGAACATATGCTCGGTGCGGCACAGGCCGACGCCCTCCGCGCCGAAATCGCGCGCGGCCTGGCAGTCGAGCGGGGTTTCCGCATTGGCGCGCACCTTCAGGCGGCGGACCTGATCGGCCCATTCCATCAGCGTGCCGAAATCGCCCGCCAGCTCGGGCTGGACGGTCGCCACCGCGCCGACCATCACCTCGCCGGTCGAACCGTCGAGCGTCAGGATATCGCCCTCGCGCACCTCGCGGGCACCGACGCGCAGCAGCTTGGCCTTGTTGTCGATCGACAGGCTGCCCGCACCCGAGACGCAAGGGCGGCCCATGCCGCGCGCCACGACCGCCGCATGGCTGGTCATGCCGCCGCGCGCGGTCAGGATGCCCTTGGCCGCATGCATGCCGTGAATGTCCTCCGGCGAGGTTTCGACACGGACGAGGATCACCGCCTCGCCCGCCGCCGCCGCGCGCTCGGCGGCATCGGCGTCGAACACCACCTTGCCCGAAGCCGCCCCCGGCGAGGCGGGAAGCCCCTTGGTCAGCACGTCGCGCCGGGCATTGGGGTCGAGCGTCGGGTGGAGCAGCTGGTCGAGCGCCGCCGGATCGACCCGCGCGATCGCTTCCTCGCGGGTGATCAGGCCCTCATTGGCCATGTCGACCGCGATCTTGAGCGCCGCCTTGGCGGTGCGCTTGCCCGAGCGGGTCTGGAGCATCCAGAGCTTGGCCTGTTCGACCGTGAACTCGATGTCCTGCATGTCGCGGTAATGGTTTTCCAGCCGGTCGAACACGGCGGCCAGCTCCGCATACACCTCGGGCATCGCCTCTTCCATCGAGGCGGGCTTGGCGTTGGCTTCCTCGCGCGCGGCCTTGGTCAGATATTGCGGCGTGCGGATGCCGGCGACCACATCCTCGCCCTGCGCGTTGATCAGGAACTCGCCATAATAGGCACGGTCGCCCTTGGACGGATCGCGCGTGAAGGCCACGCCCGTCGCCGAGGTGTCGCCCATATTGCCGAAGACCATCGCCTGGACATTGACGGCGGTGCCCCAGTCGGCGGGAATGTCGTTCAGGCGGCGATAGACCTTCGCGCGCTCCGACTGCCACGACCCGAACACCGCGCCGACCGCGCCCCAGAGCTGGTCCTGCACGTCCTGCGGGAAGGGCTTGCCCCATTGCTCTTCGACCAAGCCCTTATAGGTCGTGACCAGCGCCTTCCAGTCCTCGGCCGACATCTCGGTGTCGAGGGTGAAGCCGTTATCCTCCTTGGCGATCTCCAGCGCTTCCTCGAACGCGCCGTGATCCAGCTCCAGCACGACATCGGCATACATCTGGATGAAGCGGCGATAGCTGTCCCAGGCAAAACGCTCGTCGCCCGCCTTCTTCGCCAGCCCCTCGACGGTCGCGTCGTTGAGGCCCAGGTTCAGCACCGTGTCCATCATGCCCGGCATCGACACCCGCGCGCCCGACCGAACCGAGACGAGGAGCGGGTTTTCCGAGTCGCCGAAGCGCTTCTCGGTCACCGCCTCGATATGCGCGATGCCGTCGGCCACCTCGTCGCGCAGTTCCTGCGGAAACTGCTCGCCATCCTCGTAATAGCGGGTGCACATCGCGGTCGAGATGGTGAAGCCCGGCGGCACCGGCAGCCCGATCGACGCCATTTCGGCCAGGTTCGCGCCCTTGCCGCCAAGCAGGTTCCTGTCCCCCTTACCGCCGTCCGAAACGCCGCCGCCGAAGCGGTACACATAGGTCATCGGTTCGATCCTTTACTGGTCGTATCGTCCGACGCCCTGGGGACACAGGCGTCGGTGTTAATAAGGCGATATTGCCGGAGGGGAAGACAGGAAGCTGTCGGTCCGTCTCCCGATCCGGCTCAACTCATCCCTCGATCCTCGAAAAATCCGCCACCATGTGAACGGCGGCCCGGACACGGGCAAGCAGTGCGAGGCGCACCGCCCGCTTGGCAGGGTCGGCGTCGTTGACGGTGACATCGTCGAAGAAGCGGTCGATCGGCGCACGAAGCGAGGCGAGCGCGGCCATGGCGGCCTCGAAATCCTCAGCCTGCACCGCCTCGGCCGCCTTGGGCTCGGCCGCGTCGAGCGCGGCGATCAGATCGGCCTCGGCGGGTTCGGGCGTGTAGGTCGGCGCGGTCCAGCCCTGGTCGCCCTCGACGCCTTCCTTCTTCAGGATGTTCGCGGCGCGCTTATAGCCTGCGAGCAGGTTGGCGCCGTCGTCGGTGGTGACGAAGGCTTGCAGCGCATGGACGCGGGCGAGCAGGCGGACGAGGTCGTCCTCACCGCCGAGCGCGAACACCGCATCGATCAGGTCGTGACGGACGCCCGCTTCGCGTTGCTGGACCTTGAGGCGGTCGATGATGAAATCCAACATCTCCGTCGATCCATGATCGGCATTGCCCATGGCGCGGATCGTCGTCGGGTAGAAGGGCAGTCGCAGGCCGTTCTGCTGGATCGTGCTGGCGATACCCAGAGCAGCCCGGCGAAGGGCGAACGGGTCCTTGGAGCCGCTGGGCTTCAAGCCGACCATGAAGAACTGCGCGACGCTATCCAGCTTGTCCGCCAGCGCCACGGCCACCGTCACCGGCGCGGTAGGGACATCATCGCCCTGCCCGACCGGCTTGTAGTGATCGCGAACCGCCTCGGCCACACGCGGGTCTTCGCCCTGCGCGGCGGCGTAGTATCCGCCCATCAGGCCCTGCAATTCGGGGAACTCGCCGACCATGCCGGTGACGAGATCGGCCTTCGCAAGGTACGCGGCGCGCTCCGCCAGATCGGCAAGCTCGCCCCCTCCGCTTGCGGGGGGGGATGGGGGGGGGACGGTTCCGCTGGCGACGTCGCTTGGGGCACGCCCCTCCCCTAGCCCCTCCCGCCTGCGGGAGGGGGACTCGGTGACGATCCCCTCTTCGACCAGCCAGCGGGCGAGCTTGGCCACCCGCTCCACCTTGTCGGCGACGGTGCCGAGCTTTTCGTGGAAGACGATCTTTTCCAGCTTGGGCCGTAGATCGTCCAGCTTGGTCTTCAGGTCCGTCTCGTAGAAGAAGCGCGCGTCGGACAGGCGGGCGGCAAGCACCTTGCCATTGCCCTCGACGATCTTCGCGCCGCCGTCGCTCGCCTCGATATTGGCGGTGCATACGAACGCGTTCGCCAGCTTGCCGTCGCCCGAGCGACAGACGAAGTACTTCTGGTTCACCCGCGCGGTCAGCTGGATGACCTCGGGCGGCACGTCGAGATAGGCTTCGTCGAAGCGGCCGAGCAGCGGCACCGGCCATTCGGTCAGCCCGGCATTCTCGGCGACTAGCCCTTCATCCTCGACCAGTTCCAGCCCGGCCTCGGCGGCGAGCGCCGACGCGCGCGCACGGATGATCGCGGCCCGCTCGTCCTGATCGACCAGCACCTTGGCGCCGCGCAGCTGCTCGACATAGGCGTCGGCGCCGGTCAGCACGATCTCAGCGGGCGCGTGGAAGCGGTGACCGCGCGTGACATTGCCGCTGGTGATCCCGGCGATCTCGAACGGCACCACCTCGCCGCCGAACAGCGCGACGATGGCGTGCAGCGGGCGGACCCAGCGCATCGACTCGGTCGAGGCGGACTCCGCCCCCCAGCGCATCGACTTGGGCCAGGGGAAGGCGCGGACGATCGCGGGGATCGCCTCGGCCAGAACCTCGGCGGTCGCGCGGCCGGGCTTTTCAGTGATCGCGAAGAGCACGCCGTCGCGCTCGGTCAACTGCTCACGCGTCAGCCCGGTCTTGCGGAGAAAGCCCTCCAGCGCCTGAGGCGGGGCGGAGGCGCGCGGGCCCTTCACTTCCTCGGACACCGCCTCGGTCGCGGACGGAAGCCCCTTGGCGATCAGAGCCAGGCGGCGCGGGCCCGCATAGGTGACGATCTCACCCGCCGACAGACCGGCCTTGGCGAGTTCGGCGGCGAACAGCTTGGCGAGGTTCTCGCGCGCGCCCGCCTGCATCCGGGCGGGGATTTCTTCGGAGCGGAGTTCGAGCAGAAAATCGGTCATCACGCGGCCCAGCCGTTCTTGTCCATCCAGGCGCCGCACGCGCCCTTCGCCAGATCGCGGACGCGGCCCATATAGGCCTGGCGTTCCGCCACCGAGATCACGCCGCGCGCCTGCAGCAGGTTGAAGGTGTGGCTGGCCTTGATCGCCTGTTCATAGGCGGGGATGGGCAGCTTGGCCTCCAGGCAGCGTTCGCACTCGGCCGCCGCCTTGCGGAAGGCGTCGAACAGCGTCTCGGTGTCGGCCACCTCGAAATTCCAGGTCGACATCTGCTTCTCGTTTTCGAGAAACACGTCGCCGTAGCTCACGCCCGCATCGTTGAAGCGCAGGTCGTAGACGTTGTCGACGTCCTGGATGTACATGGCCAGACGCTCGAGCCCATAGGTCAGCTCGCCCGCGACCGGCTTCATGTCGTAACCGCCCATCTGCTGGAAATAGGTGAACTGGGTCACCTCCATGCCGTCGCACCAGACTTCCCAGCCCAGGCCCCAGGCGCCCAGGGTCGGGCTTTCCCAGTCGTCCTCGACGAAGCGGATGTCGTGCTTGGCCATGTCCACGCCGATCGCGGCGAGGCTGCCCAGATACAGGTCCTGCAGGTCGGCGGGCGAGGGCTTCAGGATCACCTGATACTGGTAATAATGCTGGAGCCGGTTGGGGTTCTCGCCATAGCGGCCGTCGGTCGGGCGGCGGCAGGGCTGGACGAAGGCGGCGTTCCACGAATCCGGACCCAGCGCGCGCAGCGTGGTCGCGGGGTGAAAGGTGCCCGCCCCCATCTCCATGTCATAGGGTTGCAGGATCACGCATCCGCGCTCGCTCCAATAGTCATGGAGGGTGAGGATCATGCGCTGGAAGGAAAGTGGTCCTTCCGGGGGTCCGTTCCGGGTCAGCATAACGCGGCAGGCTTTGGCTCATGCCCCCTTCGCGGTCAAGGCGAGCCGCCGCGCCCGCGATGCCGCCAGTCAGCCAAGCATGATATTTTGTCAGGTCTTGTTGACATGGTCACGACTCGCTGTCACTTTGTCATGGTCACCTGACATTCCGTCATGCACGGGTGACAAAGGGAGGTTGCCATGCAAGAGGAGGTGGACATGAAAAATCGCCTCAAGGTGCTGCGCGCCGAACGCAACTGGAGCCAGGCGGAACTCGCCGGGCGGCTGGACGTGTCGCGACAGGCCGTCAACGCCATCGAGACGGGGAAATACGACCCCTCGCTACCGCTCGCCTTCCGCATCGGCCGCCTGTTCGACATGCCCATCGAGGAGATTTTCGATGACGAGCATCATGGTGAGTGAACCGTCCGGCTGGGGCGAGGCGCGCGCCGCCAAGCGGGCCGTTCGCAAGCGGCGGCGGCAGATCGCGCTGACGATCGTGGTCATGGTCCTGCTGGTCGGGTTGCCGTTCATCTCCGGCTTCATCGACGGCCTGTTCGATGTCCATTTCGGGCCACCGCCCCGGCAACTCGCCCAGATCGCGGCCGTCGTCATCCTGATCGTCGCCGGGATCGTCACTTGGCGCAACTGGCGCGAGGCCGACGAGATGCAGCGGCGGCTGGCGATCGAGACCTGGGCCTTGATCGGACTGACGAACTTCGTCCTGCACCCGGTCCTGACCATCATCGGCGCGCAGACGCATCGGACTGATTTCGAGGACAATAGCTGGTGGGCCTCGGTCGCCATCGGCATGGCCTTCTACATCATCCGGCGGGTGCGGTCATGAGCCGCCGCCCGACCCATACAGTCATCGGCGCGGGCATCGCGTTGTCGCTGCTCGGCTGGGGCGCCGGGCGCGTGGGGGAGATCACGCTCGATACGCTCCGCCCGAACGCACAGGCCGCCCACAAAACCGCGCTGCCCAGCCTCTCCGTCCATCTTTCCATCGAGGTGCGACCATGATGACCCCGGCGCCCATGCAGAATCCACATGTATCTTTCACCGAAGCCGGAGACCAGGAGCCGGGTTTCTTTACCCGAGGGCGTATTGTGCGCTGGGTGCTGATCGGCGTCCTCGCGATGATCGTGGTGCCGTTTTGCGTCGGAGTCGCAGCGGCGACGTTCGGATCGGTCGATCGCGACATCGCACTGACGGTCGCGAAGGTCCTGCCCGCCTTCCTTATCCTGGCGGTCGCACTTGCCAGTTGGCGCAGTTATCGGCGTCATCTGGTGAAGGATCCGGTGCTCCGCGCCAATCCACGCGCCGCCGATCGTCAACTGGGCATCGCGGCCATCTGGCGCGATGCCGTGATAGCCGGCATCTTGCTGGGCATCGGCGGTGCAGTCCTGCACCACCTGCCCGATGGTGCAGGTCGGACCGCCCTGCTGGTCGCCATGATCGCGCTGACGGGGCTCGTGGCGGTTCGCTCGACGCTGGTCTACATGCGCCGCATCGACGAGCAGGAGCGCGACGCCAATCTCTGGGGCGCCTATTGCGGGATGACGTTGTATGTCCTGCTTTACGGGGCACAGCTTCTGGCGACGCGTTTCGGTTCGCCCATCCCCCATGCGCATGACCTGATCTTCGGCGCCGTCCTCGTCACCACGCTCTTCGTCACGCTGTGGAAACGCTACCGCTGAACGTCTGCCCCTTCCCTTTCCGAAAGCCCGATCCCATGAAGACGATCATGAAGACCGCCCTCACCTCGCTCGCGCTGATGCTGGCGCTGCCCGCCTGTGCGCAGACCAAGCCCGCTCAGAACCCCAATGACGCGGACCCCGCCTTGTGGGTGGTCAAGGATGCCGACACCACCATCTATCTGTTCGGCACTATCCATGTGCTGAAGCCCGGCCTGACCTGGTTCGACGAGGCGGTGAAGACCGCCTTCGACAAATCCGACCAGCTGGTCCTGGAGATGGTCGAGCCCGACAAGGCGACCATGCAGCAGATCGTGCTGAAGAACGGCTTTTCCCCGACCGGCCCCACGCTGACCGAACAGCTGCCCGCCGACAAGCGCGGCGCCTATCTGAAGGCGATCGCCGATCTGGGCGCGCCGCCCCAGGCGTTCGACCGGATGAAGCCATGGCTCGCCGCCGTCACCCTATCGATCGCGCCGCTCCAGAAACAGGGTTACGATCCCGCCAACGGGCCGGAAAAGGTGCTGACCGAAGCGGCAAGGTCGGAGGGCAAGCCGGTCGAGGGGCTGGAAACCGCCGAGCAGCAGATCGGCTATTTCAACGGCCTGTCGCCCAAGGCGCAGATCGAGTTCCTGACCTCGACCGTGGACGAACTACCCAAGGCGGGCGAGGAAATGGCGAAGATGGTCGACGAATGGGCGCATGGCGACCCCGACGCGCTGGCCCGCGACATGAACGAGAGCCTGAAGGACTCGCCCGAGGTCGCCAAGACGCTGCTGACCGACCGCAATGGCCGCTGGGCGAGCTGGATCAAGCAGCGGCTGGCCAAGCCCGGCACGATCTTCATGGCGGTCGGCGCGGGCCATCTGGCCGGGGACGACAGCGTCCAGGCGCAGCTCGCCAAGCAAGGAATCAAGGCGCAGCGCATCGCCTATTGAGGCGCGGCGGCCGACACCTTGCCTTTTGCCGCCTTTGCGGCTATGCGCCGCCGCTTCCGGTCATGGTCATCCCTGGAGGCGTGATCGGGAAGCTATATCCCTTTTGTTTCGGAGTTACTGGAATGAGCGACACCCTTACGCTCGCCGCCGAGACGCGCGATCAGGTTGGCAAGGGAGCCTCCCGTTCGCTGCGTCGTGAAGGCCGCGTCCCCGCCGTGATCTATGGCCAGAACAAGGCCGCCGCGTCGATCCATCTCGAAGAGAAGGCGCTCGTCAAGGCGCTGATGACCGGCCACTTCTTCACCTCGGTCATCATGGTGGACGGCCAGCGCACGCTGGCGAAGGACGTCGCGTTCCATCCCGTCACCGACCGCCCGCTGCACGTCGACTTCCTGCGCATCGGCGAGCATGAGACCGTCACGGTCGCCGTTCCGGTCGTCTTCACCGACGAGGACGAGAGCGGCGTCAAGCAGGGCGGCGTGCTGAACATCACCCGCCACGAGATCGAGCTGGTCGTCGACGCCGCCAACATCCCGACCGAGATCAGCATCTCGCTGAAGGGTCTGGCCGTGGGCGACTCGATCCACATCTCGGACGTGAAGCTGCCCAAGGGCGCCGAGCCCGCCATCGACGACCGCGACTTCGCGATCGCCACCATCGTTCCGCCGACGGTTCCGACCGCCGCGGACGAAGCGGCCGATGCGTCGGAAGGTTCGGAAGAGGCCTGATCCGGCCTCGCTTTCTCTCACGAGCGAGCGAACGAAAATCAGGGCAGGTGGCGGCGACGCCCCTGCCCTTTTTCGTGCCCCGCAAACAGGCACGAAAAAGGGGCCGCCGAACCGGGTGGTCCGACGGCCCCGCTCATCCCCGCTCGGGGAATCGTAGGAACGGAGGGGGTGTTCCGGCTCAGCCCTGACCCTGGCTCAGAAAGCCGGTCAGCTCGGTCTTCGACACCTTCTTGCTCTTGTCGGTGTCGGCCTGGGCAAAGGCGGTGCCCACCCATTTCTTAGTCGCAGGCGACTCGGCCTTGGTCGACGGGTCGGTCTGCGCCTTCAGTGCGACCATCCATTGGGTGAACTCGGCCTTGTTCAGCTGGCCGTCACCGTCCTTGTCATAGGTCGGGAACTGGGTGTCGACGACCTGCGCGATCTGGCTGCCGGTCGCCTGGACCTGCCCCTCGGCGGGGGCCGCCTGGGCGGGCGCGGCGGGTTCCGCCGAGGGCGTGGCGGCCTGCATCGGATCAGCCGTGGTTGTCGTCGCCGATTGCGGCGCCGCCGGCGTGGTCTGGACGGGGGCAGGCGCGACCTGCGCAAGCACCGGGGCAGACGCCATCATGGCACCGGCAAGAAAAGCATATTTCATCATCTCGTCTCTCCCTTACTCTGGTCGATCGATGACTATGAAGACCGGAAACGCATCTTCGCCTTTAGTGATACGATCCCGTTCGGCATTTGACCATATGGGGTTTGCATCTTCGGATTTGAAGGCTCGGCTCGTCCCTGCTAACGGCACGGCACACCGTGATTCCGAGAGGGAGTGCACGGTAAGCCGTGCCGTTTCCACGACCTGAAGGTGCCCCGATGATTCCGCGCTATTCCCGTGCTCCCATGACCCGGATCTGGGATCCCCAGACCCGTTTCCGCATCTGGTTCGAGATCGAGGCGCACGCCACCGACGCGCTCGCCGAGCTGGGCGTCGTGCCGAAGGAAGCCGCCGCGCGCATCTGGGAAGCCGACAAGGCGGCGGGCGATTTCGACATCGACCGGATCGATTCGATCGAGGCGGAGACCAAGCACGACGTCATCGCCTTCCTGACCCATGTCGCCGAGCGGACCGGGCCGGAAGCACGCTTCCTGCACCAGGGCATGACCTCGTCCGACGTGCTCGACACCTGCCTGGCGGTGCAGCTGGCGCGCGCCTCCGACATCCTGATCGAAGACCTCGACGCGCTGCTCGCCGTCATCAAGCGTCGTGCTTATGAGCACAAGCTGACCCCGACCATCGGCCGCAGCCATGGCATCCATGCCGAGCCGGTCACCTTCGGCCTGAAGCTGGCGCAAGCCTATGCCGAGTTCGACCGCAACCGCGCCCGCCTGGTCGCGGCGCGCGCCGACATCGCCACCTGCGCGATCTCGGGCGCGGTCGGCACTTTCGCCAATATCGACCCGCGCGTGGAGGCCCATGTCGCCGAGAAGATGGGCCTGACCGTCGAGCCCGTCTCGACCCAGGTCATCCCGCGCGATCGCCATGCGATGTTCTTCGCGACGCTGGGCGTCATCGCCAGCTCGATCGAGCGGCTGGCGACCGAGGTCCGCCACCTGCAGCGCACCGAAGTGCTGGAGGCCGAGGAATATTTCTCGCCTGGCCAGAAGGGCTCGTCGGCGATGCCGCACAAGCGCAACCCGGTGCTGACCGAGAATCTGACCGGCCTGGCCCGCATGGTGCGCGGCTATGTCACCCCGGCGCTGGAGAATGTCGCGCTGTGGCATGAGCGCGACATCAGCCATAGCTCGGTCGAGCGCTATATCGGCCCCGACGCGACCATCACCCTCGACTTCGCGCTCGCCCGCCTGACCGGCGTGATCGACAAGCTGGTCGTCTATCCGGCGCGGATGGAGAAGAACCTCAACAAGATGGGGGGCCTGGTCCATTCGCAGCGCGTCCTGCTGGCGCTGACCCAGGCGGGGGTGAGCCGCGAGGACAGCTATCGCCTCGTCCAGCGCAACGCGATGAAGGTGTGGGAGTCCGATGGCGAACTGTCGCTGATGGAACTGCTCAAGGCCGATGCGGACGTGACGGCGGCGCTGTCGCCCGAGGAGATCGAGGCGCGGTTCGACCTCGATTATCATTACAAGAATGTCGACACGATCTTCGCGCGGGTGTTCGGCGCGTAATCGGTCGGGGGAGTCCCATTGGCGGCCTGTCCCGCCGAGACGGACTCCCCTCCCCCAACCCCTCCCGCCTGCGGGAGGGGAGTTGCCTGGGGAAGCGCTTACCCTTTTCCCTCTCCCCTCCCGCAGGCGGGAGGGGTTTGGGGGAGGGAACCCGGCCGATCAAATGCGATCGGCCCATAAATCGTCACATGACGATCAACCGGCCGTGAGCCCCCTCACCCCACCCATTGCGCCAGCCAGTCCGCCACCGCCTGCGGCGTCATCGCCCGCGCATCGGCCAGCGCGGTTTCTCGCCCGGCATTGACCAGCTTGTTGGTCTTCGGATCGACGATCAGCACCGCGGGCACGCCCGCCAGCCGCCCGGTGATGCCGTAAGAGGCCGGGACATCCATATTCTGGTCGAACCGACCCACATCGACCGTCACCACCTCGAAATGCCGGGCGACGAAGGGCCGCATCTTCGGCGACTCCATCACCCCTGCCAGCAACCGGCAATCGAGGCACCAGTTGCCGCCCAGATCGATCAGCACCCGCTTGTGCGCCTTGACCGCCCGCGCGCGGGCCGCCGCGATGGCCGCCTTGGCGTCGCCCGCATGGTAGGGCAGCGGCAGGGGCTTGGGCAGCGCCTCGAAACTGGCGATCCCGACGCGCGGCGCGGCGACCGGCGCGGCGGCGGGGAGCAGCGCGCACGCAGCGAGAAGGGGCAAAGCGGCTTTCCACGGCGACATGACAATCTCCATCCTGATGACCGCCATTGGAGCGCGACCGTCGCCGCAATGCAATATGGCTTTGCTTGGGGGCTGGACGCCGCGCCTATGCCCCACTGGCCGGGATCAGCGTCGGCACGTTCCGCGCGGCGAGCAGCCAGCGGTAAAAGGCATCGATTAGATACACCCGAAGCGTGGTCGGCTCGACGCTCAGCTTCTTTACCCCCTCCAGGCACTCGGGCGCATTGACGAGCATCGCCTGTTCCAGCCCTCGGACCAGATCGCTGCCCTGCGGTGCGTGGAACAGCCGGGTCGCGAGGACCGGCTGGGTCTGAACCAGGCAGGCGGCCACGACGAACCCCGATTTCTCCGGATTCTGCCGATAGCGGTTATGGTCGGTTTCCACCTTGCGGAAGCGCGCGCGTACCACCGGGTCGAAGGTCTGCACGGCATCGAGCGACGCATCCGGCGCGAAGGCGCGCAACGTCCGCTCGAGCAGGATTCCGCGATGGAGGATATCCTGCCCCGCCAGCGCGGGGTTCCACGGCGGGCTGGATCCCAGCGGCGGGTAACATCCCCAGTTGGTGACGATGACCATGCCCTGCGCATATTCGGTGCTGGCCAGCGACGGGGGTCCTTCGACCGCCTTGCGCAACCAGTCCCGGCTGGCCTTGTCGAAGGCACAGGCCAGGAACTGGTCCGCGCGCTCATAGGCGATGTTGACCTGTGTATTGTCGACCGGCGCCCAGCGGACATTGACGGGCAAGGCGTCGCGCGGAAGGCTGAGCGCTTGGACGATGATCTCGTCGGACGATCCGGCATCCGGCAGAACGGCCTTTTCGACTTTCCGGGGCGGAACAGCTTGCGCCGCGACAGGCGCCAACACCATCGCACCGAGGGCGATCAAGCATCCAAGCAGGTGACGCATCGCAGGACTTCCCTGTCAAAGTCGCGCGACAATCATGACTCCCGCCCTGCCCGGGAGTCAACAGGGCAGGGATGGATGATCATCCCGGCCCTGCACCGTCTGACAATGTCAATCGACGGAAAACCTTGCTTATTCGCCCGCGAAGACACTCTTCAACTTGGCGAAAAAGCCCTGGCTTTCAGGGCATTCGTCCCCGGTCTCGGTTTCACGGAACAGTTCGAGCAATTCGCGCTGGCGGGTCGACAGCCGGGTCGGCGTCTCGACTTCGATCTGGATGACCAGATCGCCGGTGCCGCGCCCTTGCAGGACGGGCATGCCCGCCCCGCGCTGGCGGAGTTGCTTGCCCGACTGGATGCCCGCCGGAATCTTGATCTCGTGCATCCGCCCGTCGAGGCCGGGAATGGACAGCGCCCCGCCGAGTGCCGCCGTGGTGAAGCTGATCGGCGCACGCGCGAACAGGGTCGTGCCCTCCCGCTCGAAGATGGCGTGCCGCTTGACGTGGAGGAAGATATAGAGGTCGCCCGCAGGCGCACCGCGCGCGCCCGCCTCGCCCTCACCCGACAGGCGGATGCGGGTGCCCTCGTCTACGCCCGCCGGGATGTTGACCGACAGCGTCTTGGTCTTTTCGATCCGGCCGTCGCCGCGACAATCGGGGCACGGATCGGCGATGATCTGGCCCGCGCCCTGACAGACCGGGCAGGTCCGCTCGACCACGAAGAAGCCCTGCTGCGCGCGGACCTTGCCATGGCCGCCGCAATGCTGGCAGGTCTTGGCGCTGGTGCCGGGCTTGGCGCCGGTGCCGTCGCAGGTGTCGCACGCGGCCGAGACATCGATGGTGATCTCGGTCGACTTGCCATGGAACGCTTCCTCGAGCGAAATTTCCATGTCGTAGCGCAGGTCCGCACCGCGTCGCGGCTGTTGCCGCCCGCCGCCGCGTCCGCCGCCCATGAACTCGCCGAAGACGCTTTCGAAAATATCGGAGAAGGCACCGAAATCCTGCCCGCCATGGCCGCCGCCACCGCCCATGCCCTGCTGGAAGGCCGCATGGCCATAGCGGTCATAGGCCGCCCGCTTCTGGGGGTCCTTCAGGCAGTCATAGGCTTCGCTGATCGCCTTGAACTTGGCCTCGGAGTCCTTGCAGCCCGCATTGCGGTCCGGGTGGTATTGCATGGCCAGCTTGCGGTAGCGCGACTTGATCGTCGCATCGTCCGCGGTGCGCTCGCATTCGAGCAGTTCATAATAGTCGATCGTCGTGCTCATGCCCGGTCTCGCCCCGTCCGCCTGTGCGTGGCCCGCCGACCGACCGTGCCGTCAGGCCGGACGGAGCGGACGCCCAAGCGCTTCGCCACTTCATGCCCCGAAAGGCGGTATTCTCAACAGCAACCGAAGGCCCGGCCCGCCGACAGGCAGACCGGGCCGACAGCCTTACTTGGTGTCGTCGACTTCCGAGAATTCGGCGTCGACCACATCGTCCTGCTTGGCCGCACCGGCATCGGCGGAGGGCGAAGCCTCTGCCTGCTGCTGCTTCTCGTAGATCGCCTGGCCCAGCTTCATCGCGACCTGAGCGAGGGCCTGCGCCTTCTCGTTCATGGTGTCGGGGTTGCCACCCTCGACCGCCGTCTTGGTCTCGGCAATGGCCGCCTCGATTTCCGACTTCAGCGACGCGTCGACCTTGTCGCCATTGTCGGCCAGCTGACGCTCGGTGGTGTGGATGAGCGACTCGGCGTTGTTCTTGGCCTCGGCCTCGGCACGACGCTTCTTATCCTCTTCCGCGAACTTCTCCGCGTCACGGACCATCTGGTCGATGTCACTGTCCGACAGACCGCCCGAGGCCTGGATACGGATCTGCTGCTCCTTGCCGGTGCCCTTGTCCTTGGCCGAGACGTTGACGATGCCGTTGGCGTCGATGTCGAACGTGACCTCGATCTGCGGCACGCCGCGCGGCGCAGGCGGGATGCCGACCAGGTCGAACTGACCCAGCAGCTTGTTGTCCTGCGCCATTTCGCGCTCGCCCTGGAAGACCCGGATCGTCACCGCATTCTGGTTGTCGTCGGCGGTCGAATAGACCTGGCTCTTCTTGGTCGGGATCGTGGTGTTGCGGTCGATCATCTTGGTCATGATGCCGCCCAGCGTCTCGATGCCCAGCGACAGCGGGGTCACGTCGAGCAGCAGCACGTCCTTGACGTCGCCCTGCAGCACGCCCGCCTGGATCGCCGCACCCATGGCGACGACTTCGTCGGGGTTCACGCCGGTGTGCGGGTCCTTGCCGAAGAAGTTCTTCACGACCTCACGGACGCGCGGCATGCGGGTCATGCCGCCCACCAGCACCACGTCGGCGATCTCGTCGGCCTTCATGCCCGCATCGGCCAGCGCCTTCTTGCAGGGCTCCAGCGTGCGCTGGATCAGGTCCTCGACCAGACGCTCGAGGTCGGCGCGGGTGATCGACTTGACCAGGTGCTTCGGGCCGTTCTGGTCGGCGGTGATGAAGGGCAGGTTGACCTCGGTCGACTGGGCCGAGGACAGCTCGATCTTCGCCTTTTCGGCCGCTTCCTTCAAACGCTGGAGCGCCAGCTTATCCTTGGTGAGGTCGATGCCCTCTTCCTTCTGGAAGCCCGACGCCAGGAAGTCGACGATCTTGTTGTCGAAGTCCTCGCCGCCCAGGAAGGTGTCGCCGTTGGTCGCCTTCACCTCGAACACGCCGTCGCCGATCTCGAGGATCGAGATGTCGAACGTGCCGCCGCCAAGGTCATAGACCGCGATCGTCTTGCCGTCCTGCTTCTCCAGGCCATAGGCCAGAGCAGCCGCGGTCGGCTCGTTGATGATGCGCAGCACTTCGAGGCCCGCGATCTGGCCGGCGTCCTTGGTCGCCTGGCGCTGCGCGTCGTTGAAGTAAGCGGGAACCGTGATGACCGCCTGGGTCACCGTCTCGCCGAGGTACGATTCGGCGGTTTCCTTCATCTTCTGCAGCGTGAAGGCGCTGATCTGCGACGGGCTGTAATCCTTGCCGCCCGCATTCACCCATGCGTCGCCGTTCGGACCGCGCGCGATCGCGTAGGGAACCAGCTCGGTGTCCTTGCGGGTGACGGGATCGTCATAGCGGCGGCCGATCAGGCGCTTCACCGCGAAGATGGTGTTGTCGGGGTTGGTCACCGCCTGGCGCTTGGCGGGCTGGCCGATCAGGCGCTCGCCATCCTTGGCGAAGGCGACGATCGACGGCGTGGTGCGCGCGCCTTCCGCATTCTCGATGACCTTGGGCTTGCCGCCCTCCATGACAGCGACACAGCTGTTGGTGGTGCCGAGGTCGATGCCGATCACTTTTGCCATAAGTCTCTAAATGCCCCTCAAGAACATAGTCTGGAAGTCCAATGCCGGGGTTCGCCGGTCCCGAAAGCGGCAACCCGAAAACCCCGTTCACTGGCCGGATATAGGTGGGCGATCCGTTGCCGCAAGATTGGATGGAACCTAGTGTGGTCTCGGGATTTGCCGAAACGAGAGGGTTCATCATGTGTCGCGCCGTTTTTCTGGGCCTTTGTGCGCTTGCCGGGGCGACGCTGACGGGATGCGCGCAAAAGCCGGAACTCTATGCCGAAGAAGGCTGGGTCCGTCTGGCCGCCGTGCCCGGCCGCCCCGCCGCCGCCTATTTCATCGTTCATGGCGGCTCCAAGGCCGTCGACCTGATCTCGGTCAGCAGCGACGTCGCGATCACCAGCGAGATGCATGAGGGCGGAATGGCGATGAAGAAGGTCGACCGCGTCCCCATCCCCGCCGGAGGGACCGTCGCCTTCGCCCCCGGCGGACGGCATGTCATGCTGTACGACATGAACCCCGGCGTGAAGCCCGGACGTATCCTGTCGCTGCTCCTGTCCTTTTCGGACGGCACCCGGTTGCGCCAGGGGGCGCGGGTGATCGGGGCGAGCGATCCGGCGCCGGAATAAGCCAGGGCCGATCGCCATTCAGCGATGCCTTTCCGTCCCTCGCCCCACGCAGAGGGGAGAGGGGAAGAAGAAGAAGCAATCGTGAATGTCGATCGGCTCTGGGGACGATCCGCCTCCCCCCGATGACCGAAAAATGACGGCGGACTGATTTATTTTTCGAGCATCGACCTAAATCGGTAATTAATCGGTCCTTCATGTGTCAAACAAGCGCCATACAGCGCGCCCCGCTGGCTCGAACGAGCCAGAAATGGGGGAATTTTGACCATGTCCGATACGAACGACACCCGGTTCAGCCTGCGGCGGATCGCCGACCGGCGGACGCTGCTGCGCGGGGCTGCGGGTCTGTCGATGCTGCCGCTGACGGGGGCGCTGGCGGGGTGCGACGACGATGCGCTGCTGAACGCCAGACCGACCACGACCGCCGGAACAGCCGCCGCCACGCCGGTCGGCACCACCAGCTTCTCGATCGCGGTGCTGCCCGACACGCAATTCTATTCGCGCTATGCGACCAATGACGAGAACCGCCAGTTCCAGCGCAAATATGGCTCCGAGCCCTTCGCCGCGCAGACCCAGTGGATCGTCGACAACGCCCAGGCCTATGCGATCCCCTTCGTCATCCATCTGGGCGACGTGGTGGATCAGGTGCGCAAGCCCGCGCAGTGGGCGGTGGCCGATGCCGCGATGAAGCGGCTGGAGACGGCGCGCATCCCTTATTCGATCCTGGCGGGCAATCACGACGTCCTGTACGATGTCGACTATCACGTCCCGTCCGACCAGCAGAACGGCACCGATAGCCAGCGTACCCTGTCGGCCGAGCCCTATCTCAACTGGTTCCCGACCTCGCGCGCACAGGCCCAGACGACCTTCCGCGAGCGCGACCGCACCGGTTTCCATGAATATCACATCTTCGAGATGTACGGCGTGACGTTCATGGTGCTGTCGCTGTCCTGGCGCATCTCGGACGCTGGCATCCTGTGGGCGCGCGACGTGATCCGGCGCAACCCGTCCCTGCCGGTGATCCTGGCCAACCACCAGCTGCTCAACATCGACAAGGACGGCAAGAGCCCGCTGGAGACCGATTACGGCCTGATGCTGTGGAACAACCTGATCCGCGACAACGACCAGATCTTCATGACGCTGAACGGCCATCACCACGGCGCCGCGCTGCTGACCAAGACCAACGACTTCGGCAATCCGGTCCATGAGATGGTCGTCGATTACCAGATGGCCTATCAGGGCGGCAACGCGATGATGCGGCTGTACGAGATCGACTTCTCCGCCAACACGATCGACGTGATGAGCTTCTCGCCCTGGGTCGTCCAGAAGCCGAAGGTGACGCTCAACCAGTTCGACCGCGCGGTGCTGGACGATGCGAACAACCGCTTCACGATCAGCATGGACTTCAAGAAGCGCTTCGCCCGTTTCCTGCCGGGCTTTGCCTATACCGAGATGACGGCGGGCGTGCCGATCCTGCCGCGCGTCCGCACGGCGCTGCTGAACGGCTACACCGAGCCCGCCGCGCCCGCCGAGGTGCTGCCGCGCGACGCCGACGACCATCCCAAGATCGCCGAGACCGCCGCGCACTGGCGCGTGGCAAGCGGCATCGTCGACGGCAAGGTCGTCCAGGTCGGCGAAACGCTGCCCGACGTCACCGGCCGCAATCCCATGGCGCGCGTGCCGCTGTCGGGCCCGGCGATGATCGAGGACGTGGTGTGGTCGACCGACCGCCACCGCCTGTCCTCCGCGCCGGGCAGCGTCCGCTTCCGCAACACCGACAAGGTGACCGCGCGCAGCAGCGCCTTCGCCACCGCGACCAGTGCGCCGATCAACGCGGCGACCTTCGGCGCGGGCTATACGGTCGAGGCGTTCATCAAGATCGACGCCAACTGGACCGTGACCAACCACCGCTGGGGCAACATCCTGACCCGCAACGGCAATCGCGGCAATCTGCCGGGCTTTGCCGGGGGCGACCGGGAATCGCCGCCGGTGCTGTTCGCCATCTCGTCGCTGCGCGAGATCCAGTGGGAGGTCGTGCCGTCCTCCAACACCGCCTATCCGCAGGCCAACTGGTCGGGCGAGGTGATGGTCGACACCTGGTACCACATCGCGATCGTCAACGATCCGGTGGCGAACGAGACGATCCTCTATGTCGACGGCGCGCCCGTCCTGCGCAACAGCGCGGGCCAGGTCGGCATCGCGACGCTGGCCGCCGACATGCCCTGGGTGCTGGGCGCGGCCTGGTGGGACGGCGCGCGCAAGGACGGCTATTTCGGCCATATCGGCGAGGTCCGCATCGTCGCCAAGCCGCTGACCAGCAGCCAATGGCTGACCGCGCGGCGGAGCTGATCGATCGGGGGGCGGGTCGCGATGGTGGCCCGCCCCTTCCCTCTTCGCCAGACGTGCCCCATCTGGTCCCCATGACCAAGCGCGCGCTCACCCCCGGCGAAGAACGACTGGCCCGGTCCGTCTTCGGCGATGCGATCGATTATGCGAAGGTGCGGCTGTCCCCGACCAAATGGGCCTTCTTCCAGCCGCGCGATACGGTGATGGCGCCCACCGGCTGCATCCATTTCCACCCCAAGGGCGATTTGTGGCGCGAGGATTTCGGCGCCTGCCCGCTCCATGAGCAGGGGCTGTTCATCCATGAGATGGTGCATATCTGGCAGCATCAGCGGGGCATCTTCCTGCCGCTGAAGCGCTATCCCTTTTGCCGGTACGGCTATGCGCTGAAGCCGGGACAGGCCTTTGGTCGCTATGGCATCGAACAGCAGGCGGAGATCGTCCGCCATGCCTTCCTGCTGAAGCGCGGCGCGGTGGTCGCGGGGGCGCCGCCATTGGCGCAGTATCAGACGCTGGTGCCGTTTCGGGGGGATTAGCGGGCGTTTGCCTTTGGGGCGGGGGCCCTCCCCCATCCCCTCCCGCCTGCGGGAGGGGCGCGTTACGTGGCCACGTCAGGTTCACCCCCGAAGAAGCGCTTGCGGTAACCGCGAGCACGCCCCTCCCGCAAGCGGGAGGGGATGGGGGAGGGAAAGCCGCGAAACCCGCGAAACCCCGAACGAAAAAGGGCGGACCAACCGGCCCGCCCCTCGTCATTCCTCTAGAACTGATCAGTCCGGCTTCTTCGCCACCGCCACCAGCGCGGGTCGCAGCAGGCGGTCCTTGATCATATAGCCCGACTGCATCTCCTGCACGATCGTGCCAGGCTCCTGGTCGGAGGGCATTTCGATCATCGCCTGATGCCTGTTGGGGTCGAGCGGCTGGCCCATCGCCTCGATCTTGGTGATGCCGTGACGGCCCAGCACGCTGTCCAGCTCGCGGCCGGTGGCGTCGAGGCCGGTCACGAGGCCCTTCCACTTGTCGTCGGTGCGCAGATCGGCCGGGATCGCCGCCAGCGCGCGCTGGAGATTGTCGGCGACCGACAGGACGTCGCGCGCAAAGGCGGTCGCGGCATAGTTGCGCGCATCCGCCGCTTCCTTTTCGGCGCGACGACGGACATTCTGATTCTCGGCCTGGGCATAGAGATATTGCTGCTTGGCCTCGGCCAGCTGGTTCTCCAGCTCGGCCAGACGGTCCTGCCCCGCCACTTCGGGCGCGGCCTCGGCCGTTTCCTCACGCAGGTCGGTCTGGGGTGCGTTGGTCGTGTTCTCGCTCATCATAATCCCTGTTCAGCCCATCATCCGGGCAAGCGTTGCCGCCGTGAAATCCACCATGGGCACGACGCGGGCATAGTTCAACCGCGTGGGGCCAATTACGCCGACCACGCCGACCACTTGGCCGTCCAGCCCGCGAAACGGTCGCGCGATCACCGACGATCCCGACAGCGCGAACAATTTGTTCTCCGCGCCGATGAAGATGCGGGTCGAATCCCCCGCGCGCGCCGAATCGAGCAAGCTGGCAATCTCCTGCTTGCCCTCCAGATCGTCGAGCAGGTCGCGCACCCGTTCCAGATCGGCGGCGGCGGCGGCATCGATCAGCCGCCCCTGCCCGCGCACGATCAGGATGGGGCGACGCTCGCCATCCTCGCTCCATACCGCCAGCCCCTGTTCGACCAGCACGCGCGCCGCGCCGTCCAGCGCCGCGCGTCCCGCCGCCAGCTCGCGCTCCAGTCGTTCGCGCGCCTGGCCCAGCGTCAGCCCGGCCAGCGTCGCGGACAGGTAATTGCCCGCCTCGACCAGCGCCGAGGGCGTCATGCCCGGCGGTAGCTCCAGCACCCGGTTCTCGACCGCGCCGTCCTCGGCGACCAGCACGGCCAGCGCCTGGGTCGGCGACAGCGGTACGAAGCCGATCGAGCGCAGCTTCATCTCGCGCTTGGGCACCATCACCAGCCCCGCACAGGCCGACAGGCCCGACAGCACCGCCGTCGTCGCCGCCAGCGCCTCCTCGACCGGGCCGGAGCGCGCGGCGCGTGCCTCGATCGCGGCGCGCTCCTCGATGCTGGGCTCCATCGCGTGCATCATGCCGTCGACGAACAGCCGCAGTCCGATATCGGTCGGCATCCGCCCAGCACTGGTATGCGGCGCGGCCAGCAGCCCGCGCTCCTCCAGTTCCTGGAGCACGTTGCGGATCGAGGCGGGCGACAGGTTGATCCCCGACAGCGCGATGGTCTTCGACCCCACCGGCTGGCCGCTGGTGAGATAGCTGTCGACCACCACGCGAAAGATATCGCGCGCCCGGTCGGTCAGCTCGGTGATCGGTGGCGTGACCATGCCGGAAATGTAGGCATTCCCCGCACGCCGCTCAACCGCGATCGGGAGACGCCCCTTCTTCTCCGCGCCCTCTGCGCCTCTGCGCGCAAAAAAAGAGATTGTTCACGCGAAGCCGCGAAGGCGCGAAGATTGCCAGTCCCCTCTTCGCGGCTTCGCGGCTTCGCGTGAACCATTTTGTCGCGCAGAGGCGCAGAGGACGCAGAGAGAAGAGGAGTGTCTTCCGATCGCCACCGTCCGCTCTGGCGCTACCGGCGGGGGCCGGTTAGGGCTGGGTCAAGGAACAAGGAGAAGACTATGCGCCCGTCCGGCCGGATGCCCGACCAGATGCGTCCCATCACCATCGAGCCGAATTTCACCCGCCACGCCGAAGGTTCGGTGCTGATCGGGTTCGGCGATACCAAGGTGCTCGTCACCGCCAGCGTCGAGGAGCGCGTGCCTCCCTTCCTGCGCGGCAAGGGCGAAGGCTGGGTCACGGCCGAATATGGTATGCTCCCCCGCGCCACCCATACGCGCGGCAGCCGCGAAGCGGCCAAGGGCAAGCAGTCGGGCCGCACTCAGGAAATCCAGCGGCTGATCGGTCGCTCCCTGCGCGCCGTCTGCGACCTGAAGGCGCTGGGCGAGCGGCAGATCACCATCGACTGCGACGTGATCCAGGCCGATGGCGGCACCCGCACCGCCGCCATTTCGGGCGCGTGGGTCGCGCTGCGCATGGCAGTGAACAAGCTGATGGCCGAGGGCAAGCTGACCAGCGACCCGATCCGCAACAAGGTCGCCGCCGTGTCGTGCGGCATCCATCAGGGCACGCCGGTCCTCGACCTCGACTATATCGAGGATTCGAATGCCGATGCCGATGCGAATTTCGTGCTGATCGAGAACGGCCATATCGCCGAGGTCCAGGCGACCGCCGAACACGCCACCTATGACGAGGAAGCGTTACTGCGTCTGCTGCGTCTGGCACGCATGGGCTGCACCGAGATCTTCGCGGCGCAGGACCGGGCGATCCGCGCATGAGCGGCGAAGGCAATGGCCGCCAGGCGATCCGCAAGCTCGAACCCGGCAAGCTGGTCCTCGCCAGCCACAACAAGGGCAAGATCGTCGAATTCCGCGAATTGCTCGCGCCATACGGCGTCGAGGTGATCGCGGCCGCCGACCTCGACCTGCCCGAGCCCGAGGAGACCGGCACCACCTTCGTCGCCAATGCCGAGCTGAAGGCGCTGGCCGCCGCCGACCTGTCGGGGCTGCCGGCCCTGTCGGACGACAGCGGGCTGTGCGTCGATGCGCTGGGCGGCGATCCGGGGCTGTTCTCGGCGCGCTGGGCGGGGCCGGAAAAGGACTTCGCCATGGCGATGCGCGCGGTCGAGGATCGGCTGAACGAGGAACCGGACATGGCGCGCTCGGCGCATTTCGTCTGCGCGTTGGCGGTCGGCTGGCCCGACGGGCATGTCGAATGGTTCGAGGGCCGCGTCGACGGCGCCATCGTCTGGCCGCCGCGCGGGGACAAGGGCCATGGCTATGACCCGATCTTCCAGCCGATCGGCTATAGCGAGACCTTCGCCGAGATGGACCAGGACGAAAAGAACCGCATCAGCCACCGCGCCGACGCGTTCGGCCAACTGGTGAAGGCGGTGTTCTGACCTTCTATTCCTCCCCTGAAAGGGGAGGTGGCAGCCCGAAGGGCTGACGGAGGGGTGTCGCGCTCTCGATAGGGTGACACCCCTCCACCATGCTGCGCATGGTCCCCCTCCCCTTGCAGGGGAGGAAATCGGCTACCCCTTGGCCAGCCGCTTCTGGTTCGCGGTCACCGCCTTGTGCACCGGCGCCATCGCCTGGACCGGCATCGACGCGCCGATCAGCATGGCGCGGGCCATCGACTCCCATGCATCGATGATCCCGCCGCGCGGATCGTGCCGCGACAGACGCGACAGGGCCGCCTGATCGCGGTTCCAGACCTTTGCCGACTGGTCGAACGCCTTCACCTTCTCGCTGACCATCAGCGTCATCTCGGCGACCGAGGACGTGCCCGTCGCCATCGCCCCCATGCGGGTCGCGATCACGCTCTGCGCGCTCAGCATCGCCTCCCCGGCCATCACCGCGAAACGCGCGGGCGCACTCCAGAAGGCGATCCACGCCATCGGATCATAGGGATTCGCCATTGCGCCGTTCCTTTTGCCGCGTCCGTCGAGTCAGAATGCCCGTTCGCCAAAGACGTTGCCCGTCGGGCTATAGCGGCAAACGAGGAAGTCGTCGCGTGCGTTGCTCGCCATCGCGCATCCAACCGTCGTGGAACGCGCCCAGACGATCTGGGTATAATGCGCCACGTCGCCGAACTGCCCGGTCCGGCTCGATTGCGGCACGGGCAGATTCACAAAGTCGCGCTTCTCCGCGACCCAATGCCCCATCATCTCGTCATAGCGATAGGCGCCGCGCGTGCCGGTCCACAGATTCTCGCCCTGCCGGGTCGGTCCCTGCGGCTGTTCGGCATGCTGGAAGCGGCCGGTACGCGCCATTTCCTGCGCATAGGCCAGCGCGCTCGCCGCCAGCCGGTCGTCCCAGGCCAGGGGTGGCAACCCGATTTCGGCCCGCGCCGCGCGGTGCCCGGCCAGCATCGCCTGTCGCAACAATCCGGCCCCCCGCGGCGCGGGCGCATCGGAGGGGCGCGCCTCGACCACGCGCGCGGGCGGACGCTCCCCCGTCCCCGGCCGCGAGGACGGGACCATTTGGCCGCATCCCGCCAGCAACAGGCCAAGGACGGGAATCGATAAGAGATGGCGAAGCGCACGCATCGCCGCCATATCGGGCCGCATCATGTCCTCCGCAATATCGCCGACCCCCGCCCCGCTCGCGCTCTATGTCCATTGGCCCTTCTGCGTCTCCAAATGCCCCTATTGCGACTTCAACAGCCATGTCCGCGAGTCGGTGGACCAGGCAGCGTGGCAAAAGGCGCTGCTCGCCGATCTGGCGCATGAGGCAGAGGCGCTGCCCGACCGGCGGCTGACCTCGATCTTCTTCGGTGGCGGCACGCCCTCGCTGATGCCCCCCGCCACGGTCGCCGCGATCCTGAACGCCGCCGAGCGCCACTGGGGCTTTGCCGAGGGAATTGAGATCACGCTGGAGGCCAATCCCTCCTCGGTCGAAGCGGCGCGTTTCGCCGATCTGGCCGCCGCCGGGGTCAACCGCGCCTCGCTGGGCGTACAGGCGCTCGATGACGAGGCGCTGCATTTCCTGGGCCGGGCGCACGGCGTGGACGAGGCGCTGCGCGCGCTCCAGACCGCGCAAGGGGTGTTCGGGCGGGTCAGCTTCGACCTGATCTATGCCCGCCCGGGCCAGCCCCTGCCCGACTGGGAGGCCGAGCTCAGCCGCGCGATCGGCTATGGCACCGAGCATCTGTCGCTCTATCAGCTGACGATCGAACCCGGCACGCGCTTCCACACCGAGGCGGCGGCGGGGCGGCTGACCATCCCCGACGGCGACGCCGCCGCCGATCTGTTCGAGGCGACCCGCCAGCGCACCGCCGCCGCCGGGCTGCCCGCCTATGAGACGTCCAACCATGCGAGGCCGGGGGCGGAGAGCCGCCACAACCTGACCTATTGGCGCTATGGCGATTATGTTGGGGTCGGCCCCGGCGCGCATGGCCGCCGCGAGGGCGTGGCGACAGTGCGTCGCAAGAAGCCCGAAAACTGGATGGCCGCGGTCGATCGCAACGGCCACGGCATCGAAGCCGAGGAAACGCTTGATCCCGTCACCCGCGCGACCGAGGCGCTGGTCATGGGCCTGCGCCTGCGCGAAGGCGTCGACCTGACCCGCATCACCGCGCTGGCCGGGGGTCGGGAGATGGTGAACCATGCCACGCTCGACACCATGTCGCGACAGGGACTGATACGCCTGGAGGGCAACCGGCTGATCGTCACCGAGGCGGGGGCGCTTCTTCTGGACGCGGTGCTGCGGGAAGTGGTCGTGACGGACGGGGTTCCGGGCTAACCGACCGCGTCGCGCATCCAGTCCAGATAAGGCGGCGAGACGTCGGTGACGGGCAGCGCGAGGATTTCGGGCACGTCATAGCTGTGCAACGCTCCGATCGCCTCGCACAGGGCGGCGAAGCGGGATTTCACCGTCTTGATATGCAGCATCACTTCGGAGTCGTTCTGCACCGCCCCGTCCCAGCGATACCAGCTTTCGATCGGCATCGCCTGAACGCACGCGGCCAATCGGTTCTCGACAAGCATCCTCGCAATGGCGGCGGCCTCGTCACGCCCGCCCACCGCGCACATGACGACGATCGGTTCCGGGTTCACTCCCCGAACCCGGTCGGGGCGGGGGATACGGTGATCGTGGTGCCGTCGCGGATTTCCTGCACCTCCAGCGCGCGTTCGGCCACGCCGTCGCGGCCGAAGCGGAAGGCGCCGTCGATCCCGGAGAAGCCGTCCGACGCGCGCAGCCGGGTCTCGGGGAACGGCGCGTTCATCTTCCAGTCGCGGGCGATCCGTACGGTCAGCAGGACCGCGTCATAGCCCAGGCTCGACAGGCGATAGGGCGCGGTCCTGAACCGGGCGCGGTATTTGGTCGCATATTGCCGGTAGAGCGTGTTCGACACGCTGGCGAACCAGGCCCCGTTCAACGGCGCGCGCGCGGCGATCCCCGATTCGGAGTTCCACAGCTCGGTCCCCAGCAGATGCGTGTTCGCGCCCGACCCGCGCTTCAGGATTGGGGCCGCCGCCGCCGCCGCCGCGCCGCCATCGGCGACCAGCACCGCGTCATAGGGCGCCTTGGCATTCAGCCGCTGCGCCGCCGCCGCGATCCCGCCCGCGACCCGGCCATAGGGCTGGAGCGAGACGACCTGCCCCCCCGCCCCCTCGACCGCGCGGAGAAAGGCGGTCGAGGCGCGCTCGCCATACAGGCCGTTGGGGACGAGGCCCGCAAAGGTCGTGACGCCGCGTTCGTGCGCGAAATCCACCACCCGGTCGATCGACTGGGCGGGCGTATAGCCCATCAGATAGGTGCCGCCGCCCGCGACCCCGGCATCGTTGGAAAAGCTGATGACCGGCACCCGCGCCGCCCGTGCGACGGGGGCGACCGCACGGACATCCTCGGACAGCAGCGGCCCCAGGATCAGCTGCGCGCCCTCGGCGATCGCCTTCTGCGCCGCCGCCGCCGCGCCGTTCGCGGTGTCGTAATTGGTGATTCGGATCGTGTCCGCCTGCGCATCGAGCAGCGCCATCATCGTGGCGTTGGCGATCGACTGGCCCACGCCCGCATTGGCGCCCGACAGCGGCACCAGCAACGCGACGCGGTGGCGCGCGGTGTCGCGCGGCAGGCCGTGCTCGACCTCGGTCGACGGGCGCGGCGTCGTGGGCACGGGCCGGGTCTGGGGCTGTTCGACGGGCCCGCGCGGGACGATCGTCTGGCACGCACCCAGGAACAGCGTCGTCGCCAGCGCCAGGCCGCGCCCGATCCGCCAGCCGTGAAATTGCGAGCCGCCCGAATCTGCGGCCCCCGGTTGTACGAACAGCCCTGCCTCTGTCATGACGATCCCCGTGACCCAATCCGAACACACTCTCGAACCCGGGCTGTACATCGTCGCGACCCCGATCGGCAATCTCGGCGATCTGTCGCCGCGCGCCGCCAACATATTGACAAACGCCGATGTCATTGCCGTCGAGGACAGCCGCGTGACCGCCGGTCTGCTCCGCCATATCGGGGCCAAGCGGCCCATGCAGCCCTATCACGACCACAATGCCGAGCATGTCCGCCCCGGCCTGATCGCGCGCATGGCGACCCAGGCGGTGGCGCTGGTGTCAGATGCCGGGACACCGTTGATCTCGGACCCGGGCTACAAGCTGGTGCGCGATGCGCGCGCGGCGGGCCATGCGGTGGTGACGATCCCCGGCCCGTGCGCCGCCATCGCCGCGCTGACTTTGGCAGGGCTGCCGACCGACCGGTTCCTGTTCGCGGGCTTCCTGCCGCCCAAGGAAAAGGCGCGCGCCGATGCGATCGCCGAGATCGCCGGGATCCGCGCGACCCTGGTCCTCTACGAATCGGGGCCGCGCCTCGCCGCGACGCTGACCGCGCTGGCGGAAGGGCTGGGTGACCGCGAGGCAGCGGTGACGCGCGAGATCACCAAGAAGTTCGAGGAGGCGGTGACCGGCACCCTCTCCACCCTCGCCGCGCGCTATGCCGAGGGCGGGCCAAAGGGCGAGATCGCGATCGTCGTCGCACCGCCGGGCGAGGCCCCGCCCGCCACCGAGCAGGATGCCGACGCCGCGCTGGCCGAGGCGCTGACCCGCCTGCCGGTCGGCCGTGCGGCGAGCGAGGTGGCCAAGGCGCTGGGCCTTGACCGCAAGGCGCTCTACGCCCGTGCCCTGGCGCTGAAGAGCGGAGATTCAAGCGATTAGGATGCGGCGTTAGGGAATTTCTAAGGGACGCAGGCGCATGGCGGGGCCAGGAGCCGCTCCCTCATGTACGCCTTCGATTTTCATCACGACATCAACCTGCTGGACATACGCTGGACAGGATTGTTCACGCCCGAGATCGCGGCGCGCTATGCCCATGAGCTGACGGACGCTTTCTGGCGCAGCGGCTTCGTGCCCGGCTATCTCCTGCGCGTCGATATGAGCGTCATCCGCGTCCAGCCGTCCGATTCCGTCATGGTCGTGCACAACAATATGCGCAATTTCCCGCGCGCCCGCCGCATCGGCATGGTGACCAACAGCGCGATCGCACGGCAGCAGATCCTGCGCCTGATGAAGCAACCCTATTTGCGCATCTTCGAGACGCCCGAATCCGCCCTGGAATGGCTGGTATCGCCAGAGGAAAGCCTCGCCTGATCGCCGGGTCATGGGTTAGCAGGGGCGCATGTCGCTCGTTCCGCCCCGCCCCCGCCGGAACCGCCGCGCCGCCGAAGAGTCGGGCCGACGCGGCGAGCGCCTGGCCGCATGGTGGCTGCGGCTGAAGGGCTGGACCATTCTCGACCGCCGGGTCCGCACGCCTGCGGGGGAGGTCGACCTGATCGCGCGGCGCGGATCGCTGGTCGCCTTCGTCGAGGTCAAGACGCGCAAGACCGCCGCGGACTTGGACTTCGCGATCGACGAACGGCGGCTGGCACGGGTCGCGGCGGCGGCGGAAATCCTGATGGCGAGCTATGCGGGGCCGAGCGACGATATCCGCGTCGACGTCATTCTGCTCGCGCCGGGTACGCGGCCGCGTCACATCGAAAATGCCTGGTGCGGGTGACAGGACAGGGGTGAGGGATTACCTCCGCTAGCAAAGCCCCGTCCGAAGGAAGGAATACCCCATGTCCAAGCCCCTGACCGTCGCCGTGCAGATCGAGCCGATGGACCAGCTCAATATCGCGGGCGATTCGGGCTTCGCGCTGATGCTCGCGGCACAGGCGCGCGGCCACCGGCTGTTCCATTATGAAGCGGGTGAGCTCAATTGGTCGGACGGGCATCTCTGGGCCAAGGCGCATCCCGTCACCGTTCAACGGGTGACGGGCGATCACTATCGCTACGGAGACCCGGTGAAGCTGGACCTGGGCGACGAGATCGATGTCGTGCTGATGCGGCAGGAGCCGCCCTTCGACCTGGGCTATATCACCGCTACCCATTTGCTGGAGCGGGTCGCGGAGAAGACTCTGATCGTCAACAATCCGCGCAGCGTGCGCAACGCGCCGGAAAAGGTCTTCGTCCTCGACTATCCGCAATTCATGCCGCCGACGCTCGTCACCCGTTCGCTGGACGAGGCGCGGGCGTTCCTGGCCCAGCATGGCGAGATCGTCATCAAGCCGCTGCACGGCAATGGCGGCAAGGCGATCTTCAAGGTCGGGCGCGACGGCGCGAACCTGTCCGCGCTGATCGAGGTGTTCAACACCGCATATCGCGAACCGCATATGGTGCAGGCGTTCCTCCCCGCCGTGGCGAAGGGCGACAAGCGGATCGTCCTGATCGACGGCGAGGTCGCGGGCGCGATCAACCGCCTGCCGGGCGAGGGTGAGATCCGCTCCAATCTGGCGGTCGGCGGCTCGGCGGAGAAGACCGAGCTGACGGCGCGCGAACGCGAGATTTGCGCGGTGCTGGGGCCGGAATTGAAGCGGCGCGGGCTGCTGTTCGTCGGGATCGACGTGATCGGCGGCGAATGGCTGACCGAAATCAACGTTACTTCCCCCACTGGCATCGTCGCGATCGAGAAATTCGACGGCACCGATGTCGCCGCCATGATCTGGGACGCGATCGAGGCCAAGGTCGCGACCAAGGGCTGAGGATCACGTCGCGCGCAGGACCGCCGATGCGCACGGAACCCATCGCCCCTCCCGTGCTTTTCCTGCCTTAAGCAATGAGGGGCAGAGCAATGGGTGCAACCACTATCGGCGCGCTGGTCGGTTCCGCGATCGACGGCCTGTCGGGCGACGATGGCGTCGCCGACGGCGCGATCATCGGCGCGGTAACCGCCAATGTCCTGAAGGTCGTGCTGCCGCTGGCCATCACCTATGCGGTGGGCTGGGCGGTGCTGCGTGGCGCAGGCGAGCTCAAGGACCGGGTTTTTGGAGAGGTGCAATGATCGGACGAATCATCGGTGCGCTGGTCGGGCGCGAAGTCAGCCGTCGCGAAGGCAATGACGGGCTGAAGGGTGCCGCGCTGGGCGCGCTGGCGGTGGGCGGCATGCGGCGGCTGGGCCCGCTCGGCCTGCTGCTCGGCGGCGGCTATGCGGCCAAGAAGGCCTATGACCGCCACAAGGCCAGCAAGGCGACCGCCACGCGCTATTGACGCGCCCGATCGCCTTCGACCTGTCGCAGCGCGTAAGCCATGGCTTGACGCGCTGCGGTGGCGTGCGTCAAAGGCAGCCATGCCCAATTCGCCCGCCAATCCCGACGATCCCCACAAGCTGAAGCGCCGCGGCATGTTGTTCGTGCTGTCCTCGCCCTCGGGCGCGGGCAAGTCGACCATCGCGCGCAAGCTGCTGGCGGACGACGCGGGCCTTCAGATGTCGGTGTCGGCGACGACCCGTCCGATTCGTCCCGGCGAAGAGGACGGCAAGGACTATCACTTCGTCGATCTCGAGCAATTTCGCCACATGGTGGCGAATGACGAGTTCCTGGAATGGGCGCATGTCTTCGACAATCGCTACGGCACGCCGCGCGCGCAGGTCGAGGCGATGCTGGCGGCCGGCAAGGACGTGCTGTTCGACATCGACTGGCAGGGCGCGCAGCAGCTGTTCCAGATTGCGGGCGGCGACGTGGTCCGCGTCTTCATCTTCCCCCCCTCTATGGAGGAACTGCGCCAGCGACTCGAGCGCCGCGCGACCGACTCGGTGGCGGTGATCGACGCGCGCATGGCCCGTGCGACCAATGAGGTCAGCCACTGGGACGGCTATGACTATGTCCTGGTCAATGACGATGTCGAACAGTGTTTCCAGGGGGTGAAGACCATCCTCCAGGCCGAACGGCTGAAGCGTTCGCGCCAGACCGGGCTGATCGGATTCATCCGGAAGCTGACCACGAAGTAACTACGGGATGGGTGCCGGGCGCGCCCTTCGCCTTCGCAGTGCGAACGGAGGGGTGGCGTGCCAGCAGAGAGCCTCTCCTCACCCCCACCTCCGTTCAGGCTGAGCGCAGTCGAAGCCCAAGGGAAAGCCTGGCCGCAAACGAATCCCGTGCACTTCGACTTCGCTCAGTGCGAACGGCGGGCGGGCGTGCCAGCAAAGAGCCCCTCCTCACGCCCCACCTCCGTTCAGGCTGAGCGAAGTCGAAGCCCAAGGGAAAGCCTCGCCGCAAACGAATCCCGTGCACTTGGACTTTGCTCAGTGCGAACGGAGGGCGTGGCCTGCCAGTAGAAATCCCCGCCTCGCGCCCCACCCCCGTCCGGGCTGAGCGAAGTCGAAGCCTACGCCCCTACCCCAGCGCCGCCAGAAACCGCACCGCCGCGTCGAACTCGCGCCTTTTGCCGTCGCGTGCCTCGATAGCGAGATAGTCCTCGCCCCATATCTCGGCCTGGAAATCCTCGTCGACATGCGCGGCGATCCACACCGCATCGGGCTCCGCCGCGCCCTCCAGCAGCGCCAGCGCCAGGACCAGCGAGCCGCTGATCGTCACCACCGGCGACAGCGCCGCCAGCCGGAAGGCATCGAGCGCCGCCACCGCCTGCGCCAGCCGATCGACCGTCGCATCGGGCTGGGGCCGGTGCATGATCCCGCTCACCAGCGTGAAATGCACGTCGTAGCGATCGCGCGCCCAGTCGAGCAGCGGGTTCCACACCCGGTCCTGCCGCTCGACCAGCTCGGGCGGCGAGTCGGCGCGGTAGCAGAGCAGGTCGGTTTCGGCATAGCGCGCCAGCCCCTGCGCAAAGGGTGCCGGGTCCGCGCCGATCCGGTCGATCGCGGCATTGGCCAGCCCGGTCAGCGGCATGGCGCGCGGGTCCACCGTCTCCTCGACCGCGCGCCATTCCCCCGCCACCGCCTCGGCGAGCGCGGGCGTCGGCAGGGCCAGCGGCGCGCGGCCCGGCGTGCGCACCGGCCGATCGTCCAGCCGGACCACCCGATCGGCATCGACGCCGACATTCGTCCAGAACCGCTTCATTCCGCACCACTCCGCCAGCGATGCGCCAGACCGGCAGGCACGACCGCGATCATCGCCAAGGCCGACAGGACAATGGCGACGCCCAGCGCCTTTTGCGGCCAGGCCACCCCGCGCGAGGCCAGCACGATGCCGAACAGCGCCCCCGCCACGCCGATCAGGCGGACGCCCGTGATGATGAACCAGTGCCGCCGCGCGCGGCTATCGGCGCTCATGCCCGCACCAGCAGCGCAGGCAGATCGGCCACGTCCTGCGCGACAACCTGCGCGCCCGCATTCACCAGTTCGTGCACGTCATGATATCCCCAGGCCACGCCGACCGCGAAGGCGCCCGCCGCCTTGCCCATCGCCATGTCGAAACTCGTATCGCCGATCATCGCCACGTCCGCCGCGGCCACCCCCGTCTCGGCCATGGCGGCAAAGACCATCGCGGGATCGGGCTTCGAGGGGTGCCGGTCGGCGGTCTGCAATGTGACGAAATGATGCGCCAGACCGTGTTCGGCCAGCACGCGGGCAAGCCCCCGGTCCGACTTGCCGGTCGCCACGCCCATCAGCCAGCCCTCCGCCGCCAGATGGTCGAGCAGCGCGGGGATGCCGTCGAACAGCGGCTCGGGCGCCATCGCGCCTTCGGTGCGCAGGCGGAAGAACGCCGCCTTGTAATCGCTCGCCAGCCGGTGATGCGCCTCGTCGGGCTGGTCGGGGGCGAGCACGTGCATCGCCTCGACCAGGCTCAGCCCGACGATCCGGCGAATTGCCGGTGCGGGCGGTGGGGTGAGGCCGGACAGGGCGAACGCCTCAACGGCGGCAAGGCAGATATTGGCCTGGCTGTCGACAAGGGTGCCGTCGCAATCGAACAGGGCAAGGCGCGGGCGCGTCATCGGCCCGTCCTATCGGCAAGGTCGCGGCGGGGGAAGCGCCCTCGTCCATGAACGATAGCTAACAAACGCATTCAGCATCGCATCATGGCGAATCGGGCAGAAGAGCATCAACGACGACGGGATTGGTCCCTTCGCCGCCGGATTGAAGATCAAGGGAGAAGACGATGTTCAAGAAGCTCTCGCTCGCAGCCGCTGCCCTTGCCGTCGGCGCGACGGCGATGGTTCCGACCGCCGCCTCGGCGCAGCGTTATTATGGCGACCGCTATGAGCGCGCCTATGGCGATGCCTATTATGACGGCTACAACCGGGGCCCGCGTTATGACCGTGGCTATGACGACCGTCGCGGCGGCTATGACCGCGGCTATTACAACCGCGGTCCGCAGCGCTGCAACAGCGGCACCACCGGCACCATCGTCGGCGCGATCGCAGGCGGCCTGCTGGGCCGGACGATCGACACGCGCGGCGACCGGACGCTCGGCACGATCCTGGGCGGCGGCGCGGGTGCGCTGGCCGGTCACGCGATCGAAAAGTCGAACAATCCCGGCTACTGCCGTTAACGGCGAAGGCGGGGGGCAAGCGCCCTCCGCCGTAACAAGGAAGAGCCCCGTCGGCCATAAGGTCGGCGGGGCTCTTGCCATATCTTCACAATGCATCTTGCATAGCAAGGCACATTGCAACATCATGCGCCTCATGGACATGGCAAGCTGGCAGTCGCAATTGCGCAAGGGAGCGGCGGAACTGGTTCTGCTGACCGTCCTGTCGCGGGGCGAGGCTTATGGCCTGGAGATTCTCGCGCGCATCCGGTCGGCCGGTGAGTTGGTCAGCGAAGGCAGTCTCTACCCCCTGCTCAATCGGCTGGAGAAGGCCGGGCGAATCACCGGCCGCTGGGATTTGCCCGTCGAGGGCGGCAATCCGCGCAAATATTATCGCCTGACCGACGAGGGCGCCGTGCTGGCCGAAGCGATGCGCGCAGCCTGGATCGATTTTCGCACCACCATCACGACTCTCGTGGAGGATCAGCCATGACCGAGCCTGCCCGTATCATCGCCGACTATGTGCGCCGCCTGCGCTGGTCGCTCCAGGCGATCCCTTGCGAGGATCGCGAAGGAATCGTGCGCGAGATCGAAAGCCACCTGGCCGAAAGCCTGGCCGCCGGCCTGGAGCGCCTCGACGCCAGCATCGCCGCGCTTGGTGCGCCACATGCGCTCGCGGCGCGCTTCGTCCAGGAATATCGGCTGGCGGGGGCCTTGGGCGAAGATCGTCCGGCTCCGCTGATCGCGGCGATGCTGGTCCGGTCGGGGCGGAGCGCGGCAGCGTTTGGCGCCATGCTGGTGGCCATGCTACTCTATCTGTTTGCGCTGAGCTTCGCGGCGGTCGCGATCGTCAAGCCGCTCTTCCCCAGCCATGTCGGCCTATGGTCGCTGCCTCAGGGACCGGCATTCGGCATTCTGGCGGATACGCCCGCCACACCGGAGATAATCGGATTCTGGGTGCTGCCGATCGGAATTGCGGGCGCACTGGCCTGTTATGCGCTGGCCACCCTCATATTGCGGGGGACGGGGCGGCATCTCCTCCGCCGCGCCCCCGCCTTCTGACCTTCGATCAGCGCGAACCCCGCCCGCGCCGTTCGCCGCGGCGTTCCTTGCGATATTGCTTGGCGTGCGCCTTGGCGCGCTGCTTCAGCACGTCCTTGGGCGGGGGCCCGCGATCCTCGTCCTGGGGCAGGACGTCGCCGCGAATCTCGTCGAAGCCCAGCTGGTTCATCGATTCGGCGAAGTGGCTGGGCAGTTCGGCGGTCTGGTCGATGCGGCCGCCATCGGGATGGTCGACCCAGATGCGCCGGGCGTGCAGGTGCATCTTGCGGCTGATCCCGCCGGTCAGGAACGCCGCCGCGCCACCATATTTGCCATCACCGACGATCGGGTGCCCGATCGCCGCCATGTGCACGCGCAGCTGGTGGGTGCGCCCCGTAAAGGGCTGCAGCTCGACCCAGCAGCAGCGGTTGCCCGCCCGCTCGATCACCCGGTAGCGCGAGCGCGCCGCCTGGCCATTCTCCTCGTCGACATGCATCTTCTCGCCGCCGGTGCCCGGCTGCTTGGCGATGGGCAGCTCGATCGTGCCGTCCTCGATCGAGGGGACGCCGACGACCAGCGCCCAATAGATCTTCTTGGCGGTCCGCCCCGAAAACGCCTTGGCGAAGAATGCCGCCGCGCGGGCATTGCGCGCGACGAGCAGCGCGCCCGAGGTATCCTTGTCGAGCCGGTGGACCAGCTTGGGCCGCCCCTCCGCCTCGAATTGCAGCGCGTCGAGCAGGCCGTCGACATGGGTGGTCGTCTTCGTGCCCCCCTGAGTCGCCAGGCCCGGCGGCTTGTTCAGGACCAGCGCGTCGCGGTCCTTGTGGATGACCATCTCGCGCGCGAACGACTCCTCGTCCTCGGACAGCACGTTGCGCGGCCGCATCGTCGGCTTGCTGCTTTCGGCGGGGGCCGGCTCGGCGGGCGGGACACGCAGGACCTGGCCCGCGACGATCCGGTCGCCGGGCGTGGCGCGCGCGCCGTCGACGCGCAGCTGGCCGGTGCGGGCCCATTTGGCGACGGTGGTGAAGCTGGTGTCGGGCAGATGCCGCTTGAACCAGCGATCCAGCCGGATGCCGTCATCGTCATAGCCGACCGTGAATTGGCGGACAAAGTCCGTCATGCGAAAATCCTCGTCATCCATAGCCCCGCCCACAGCGCGGCCAGCGAACCCAATAATGACAGCGCGACATAACCCAGCGCCATCGCCCCCTGCCCCCGCTCGATCAGCGTGATGGTATCCAGCGAAAAGGCCGAGAAGGTCGTATAGCCCCCCAGCACCCCGACGCCCAGAAACAGCCGCCAGCCTTCGCTGCTCCCCATGCGCGCCAGCACCCCGGCCAGCACGCCCATGGCGAGACATCCGATCCAGTTGACCGCCAGCGTGCCGAACGGAAAACCGGGGCCGAGTGCATCGGTCAGCACCCGCCCCGTCAAATACCGTCCCCCCGAGCCCAGCGCGCCGCCCAGCATCACGAGAAGAAGCGGTGACATAATCCGCTTTCCCTAGCGCAACCCCGCGCGATGCGCAAAGGACAAGCGATCAGCCGCCCTTGACCACCAGATCGACATCGCTGCCGCCCTCCGCGCGAGGGGTCGCATAGAGGATATAGGCCGCCTCGCCGCGCGTGCCGCCCAGGACATGCTGCGTCCCGTCCATCTTGTGCTCGGCGGTATAGCCCGCCTGGACGGCGCGGGTGTAATAATAGTCGACGACCTTGCCCACCCCGCCCCCGGCGCGGAAGCTGACGATACGCAAGCCGCAACCAGGGGCGTCGTTGCCCGCCGCCTCCGCCAGCCGGCTGCCCGGATAGGGTGCGAAGGCCCCCGGCAACCGCCCGGCCCAGCCCGCCGCATAACGCAGGCCCGACAGGCACCCGGCATTGCGCGCCTGTTGCCCCGCCAGCGCGGCCAGCGTGTAGGCCCTGGTCGAGGCACGGCATTCGGGGCAGTCGCGCGTCGGCGCGGGCGCGGCCTTCAAGGTGCGCGCATCGACCGGATCGGCGGGCGGCGGCATCGCGGGAAGCTGGTCGGTCACGGGGCGATTCGGCGGACGCACCGCATTGGCGTTGGCGCTCTGGGTCAGGCCGGGATCGACCATGATCTGCCCCGCCAGCGCCTCGCGAAGCTGCGGATCACGCGCCGGGCTGCCGTCGTTCATCGCGGCCAGTTCGTTATCGAGCGCGTTCAGCTGCGCATCGTCGTCGGACGCGCCGCCGCCACAGGCGGCAAGTAGCAGACAAACCAGCGGGATCAGGATTCGCGGCGACACGGCAATCATGGCGTTACCCCTAGCATGACGATGCCAGCCGGTCGTTAACGCGCCCGCCGCCGCCGTCCCGTGACGGGATGAGCTTCGCCGCGACTTGTGAATCGCATGGCCGCTCTCCATCTTGATTCCATGCTGAACCTGTTCTCGATCGTCATCGGCCTCGTCGCGCTTCTGCTCGGGATCGTGCCGTTCCTGCCCTTCTTCGCTTGGGGCTATTGGTTCGTCATTCCTATCGCGATCGTCGGCGCGGCGATCGGCGCGCTGTCGTCGCGCAGCAGCGGGCGGAACCTCAACCTGATCCTGATCCTGATCTTCGGCCTGCGCCTGATGCTGGGCGGCGGCCTGATCTGAACGCAAAACGGCCCGGCGGGTGTCCCCGCCGGGCCGTCCTGACGTCCGGGCCGCCCGATCAGCGGCAGCGGACCTGACCGCGGTCGATCTGCCGCCCCAGCAGCGCGCCGCCGCCCGCACCGATCACCGTGCCCAGCAGCCGCGAACCGCCGCCCGCGATCACATTGCCCAGCGCGCCGCCCGCCACGCCGCCGATCACCAGACCCGTGGTGCCGTCGTTGCGGCGGCAATAATAGCGCCCGTTCATGCCGCGATAGATGCGGTCGTTGCGACCGAGCGTACGCGGCTGATAGAAGCGGCCGTCGCGATAATAGCGCTCGGGATAATAGCCGCGCTGGCCCGGCTCGAACCGGTTATAGTCATAGTTGCGCCAGCGGACGTTGCGCATGTCGCGGCGATAATCCTTGCGCGCATCGCGCACATCCTCGCGATATTCGCGGCGGGCGTCCCGAATATCCCGGCGCGAATCGGCGTTGCGGACGTCGCGATTATAGTCCCGGCGCGCATCGCGAATGTCTTCGCGATATTCCTGCCGCGCTTCCCAACCATTGCGCTGCGCTTCGGCAGGCAGGGCGGCAAATGCGGTGGCGGCCATGGCAACCGACAACAGAGCGATACGCATAACTCAACTCCCGATGATGATGCCGATAAAACCCGTCATCTTTCAAACTGTTGCGTGAACCGGAAACTACTTGCCGTTCACCGGAGGGACAGGCGCCCTCCCCGCCCGACCACGAAAAAGGGCGCCACCCGCAGGTGACGCCCCTTTGACAGCCCAATGCGTCGTCGGATCAGCGGCAGCGGCGATTGCTCGTGCCGCGCTCGATCTCGCGACCGGCCAAGGCGCCCACGGCGGCACCGCCCAGCGTACCCAGCGTGCGATCGCCGCGCGTGTCGATCGTCCGGCCCAGCAGCGCACCCGCGACGCCGCCGACGACCAGGCCGGTGGTGCCGTCCGGCTTGCGGCAGCGGACGCGGCCGCGATCGTCACGCCATTCGCGATACTTGTAGCGGCGCTGCGCATCGGCGGCGGTGGCCGGCAGGACCAGCGAGGGGACGACCATGGCGGTGCAGCCCAGAGCAAGCATCAATTTGCGCATGAGATATATCCTTCCAATTTGATCTGATGCCGTAACGTCCGCATTCTACTGTCCGTTGCATGAACATGAGATAACGCCGCATTCATCTTCGCCGCGCCCTTTCCGACCCCGGTCCGTCGCTCTAGGGTCGCGCGATGCTGCCCGAACCGACCGCCATGCTGCCCGCCGTCATGCCCTGGCTCGACCTGGCGGGCCTGGCCGTCTTTGCCGTGTCGGGCGCGCTGGCTGCGGCCCGGCATCGCCAGACGATGGTGACGCTGGTCTTCTTCGCGCTGATCACCGGGGTCGGCGGAGGCACGCTGCGCGACCTGCTGATCAATGCGCCGGTCTTCTGGGTGCATGATCCGCGCGTGCCGCTCGTCTGCCTGGTCGCCGCCGTCGCGGTCTGGGCGACGCCCGCACGCTGGTGGCGGGGCAGCGCGCTCGACTGGTTCGACGCGGTGGGGCTGGCGGCCTATGCCGTCTATGGCGCGGCCAAGGCGAGCGGCTATGGCATCTCGCCGATCCCGGCCGCGATGCTGGGCGTGGTGTCGGCCTGTGTCGGCGGCATCATCCGCGACGTGATCGCGGGGGAGCCGTCGATCCTGATGCGGCCCGAACTCTACGTCACCGCCGCCGCGCTGGCCTCGACCAGCTATGTGCTGCTCAGCGCGCTCGGCGTGCCGGGGGCCGGTCCGATCGCCGCGCTGGCGGGATTCGCCCTGCGCGGGGCGGCGATCCGGTATCGGCTCGCCTTGCCCGCCTATCCGGCCAAGGGGTAGGATTGGGGGTGGATTCCTCTTGGCCTTCGACCGCGCTCGGCCCGAGACGTCGAAGGCCATGCCCCCTCGCCTCACCGACCCAGCATCAACTCCGGACGCACCACCCGGTCGAACGTCGCTTCGTCGACCAGCCCCAGTTCCAGCCCGGCCTCCTTCAGCGTCTGTCCCTTGTGATGCGCGTGCTTGGCGATCTTGGCGGCATTGTCATAGCCGATCTCCGGGGCCAGCGCGGTCACCAGCATCAGCGAGCGGTCGAGCAAGTCGGTGATCCGGTCGCGATTGACCGTCATGCCCTCGACGGTCCGCTCGGCGAAACTCTCCATGCCGACCGACAGCAAATGGATCGAACGCAGCACATTCGCACCGATCAACGGCTTGAACACATTGAGTTCCAGATGCCCCTGTAGCCCGCCGACCGTGACGGCGGCATTGTTGCCGATCACCTGCGCGGCGACCATGGTCAGCATCTCGTTCTGGGTCGGGTTGACCTTGCCCGGCATGATCGAGCTGCCCGGTTCGTTGGCCGGAAGCTCCAGCTCGCCCAGCCCCGAGCGCGGGCCGGAGCCCAGCAGGCGGATGTCGTTGGCGATCTTGGTCAGCGCCACGGCGAGGACATTCAAGGTGCCGTGCAGGTCGACCAGCCCGTCATTGCTCGCCAGCGCCTCGAACTTGTTGGGCGCGGTGACGAAGTCGAGCCCGGTCGCCTCGGCGATTTCCGCCGCGATCGCCTCGGCAAAGCCATGCGGCGCGTTCAGCCCGGTGCCGACCGCCGTACCGCCCTGCGCCAGCGGCAGGATATTGCGGTGGAGCGTCCCCTCGATCCGGGCGCGGGCATTGGCCAACTGCTGGACATAACCCGAAAATTCCTGGCCCAGCGTCAGTGGGGTCGCGTCCTGCAAATGGGTGCGGCCGATCTTGACGATCGAATCCCATTCCTTCGCCTTGGCATCCAGCGCGGCGTGCAGCCGGTCGAGCGCGGGATAAAGCTGCCGCGTCACGGCCAGCGCGGCGGCGACGTGCAGCGCGGTCGGGAAAGTGTCGTTGGACGACTGGCCGCGATTCACATCGTCATTGGGGTGGACGGGGCTCTTGCCGCCGCGCGTGCCGGTCAGGATTTCATTGGCGCGGCCCGCAATCACCTCATTGGCGTTCATGTTGGACTGGGTGCCCGAGCCGGTCTGCCAGATGACCAGCGGGAACTGGTCGTCATGCCGCCCGTCGATCACCTCCTGCGCCGCCGCCTCGATCGCATCGGCCTTGTCCGCCGCCAGCCCGTGCCCGCGATTGATTCGCGCGGCGGCCTTTTTGACGATGGCGAGTGCATGGACGATGCCGATCGGCATCTGCTCGCGCGCGCCAAAGGGAAAGTTTTCCAGGCTCCGCTCGGTCTGCGCGCCCCAATAGGCATGGGCGGGGACTTCGATCGGGCCGATCGAATCGGTCTCGGTGCGGGTAGCGGTGGGGGTCTGGGTCATGGGCTAGGGACTCACCGGATGGGGAATGGGTTCCCGGTGAATATCAAGCCCTCTCCTCTCCGGGGAGAGGGTTGAGTGAGGGGTTGGGGCTTGGCAAGACAGGCGGAGTGCAGGCCCGGCCCCAACCCCTCACCCCGGCCCTCTCCCCGAGGGGGAGAGGGAGAAGGGTCTCGTCCTTCTCCGCTTCCGCTTTACTTCTTCCGCTTGAAATCCACCGCGACGACGTTGCTGCCGTCCTCGACCGGCTTGGCGACCGGCTCGTCATTCTCGGCCGAATCATGCGGATCGGGATCGCCCTGGGGATCGTCTGCGACATGGAAGCCCAGCTCGAACTGCACTTCCGGGTCATGGAAGCGGGTGATCGCCGAATAGGGAATCACCAGCTTCGACGGCACCTGGTTGAAGCTGAGGCCGACCGAGAAGCGATTCTCGTCCACCGTCAGGTCCCAGAAGCGATTCTGGAGGACGATGGTCATTTCGTCCGGGAATCGCTCGACCAGCCGCTGCGGGATGTCGACGCCCGGCGCCTGGGTCTTGAAAGTGATGTAGAAATGGTGGGTGCCGGGCAGATGCCCCGTCTCCGCCACCGGGCCGAGTACACGCCCCACCACGGCGCGCAGGGCCTCCTGCACGATGTCGTCATAGGGGATGAGGCTGTCGGGCAATCCTTCGGTCATGGCTCATGGACTAGCGGCCTTTGATCGCGGGTCAAGATTGCATGGGACGGATAGGTGTTTAAGGGAGGGGCCATGCGCACCGCCTCCGTCCACCGCGCCACCGCGGAAACCGTCATCGACGTCACCGTCAATCTCGACGGCACCGGCGTCTATCAGAACGCCACCGGCATCGGCTTTCTCGACCATATGCTCGACCAGCTGTCGCGGCATTCGCTGATCGACCTGTCGGTCAAGGTCGAGGGCGACCTGCATATCGACGGGCATCACACGACCGAGGACAGCGCGCTGGCGATCGGACAGGCCTTTGCCAAGGCGCTGGGCGACAAGCGTGGCATCTATCGCTACGGCGAGGCGCTGTCGCCGATGGACGAGGTGCTGACCCGCACCGCGCTCGACATTTCGGGGCGGCCCTGGCTGGTGTGGAAGGTGCCGTTCACCAACCCGATGCTGGGCACGCTCCAGACCGAGATGATCGAGCACTGGTTCCACAGCTTCGCGCAGGAGGCGGGCATCACGCTGCACGTCGAGCTGCTGCACGGCCACAACAACCATCACATCGCCGAGAGCGTCTTCAAGGGCCTGGCGCGCGCCCTGCGGATGGCGGTCGAGATCGACCCGCGCAAGGCCGACGCCATCCCCTCGACCAAGGGCATGCTGTGACGCTGGCGCTGATCGACATCGAGTCGGGCAATCTCCACTCGGTCGACAATGCCCTGCGCGCGGCGGGGGCGAGCGATGTCGTCATCACCGCCGACCCGGATGTGATCGCCAAGGCCGACCGGATCGTCCTGCCGGGCGTCGGTGCGTTCGGGGCGTGCGCGGCGAATTTGCGCGCGGTCGACGGGCTGGAAGAGGCGCTGCGCGAGGCCGCCCTCACCCGTGCCCGCCCCTTTCTGGGCATTTGCGTTGGTATGCAGCTGCTCGCCGACACGGGCGAGGAGATGGGTGAGCATCGCGGCCTGGGCTGGATTCGCGGCCGGGTCGCGCGACTCGCTCCCTCCGACCCGGCGGCCAAGGTCCCGCATATGGGCTGGAACGATGTCCGCCCGACGCGCGACCACCCGCTGATCGTACCGGGCGAGGCCTATTTCCTCCACAGTTTTGCCTTTACCGGCGAGCATGTGCTGGCGACCACCGACCATGCAGGCCCCGTCACCGCCGCGATCGGTCGCGACACGGTGGTCGGCGCGCAATTCCACCCCGAGAAGAGCCAGCGTTATGGCCTCTCCTTCCTCACCCGTTTCCTGGAGTGGCATCCGTGAGCCTGATCGTCTTCCCCGCCATCGACCTGAAGGGCGGCCAAGTGGTGCGTCTGGCCGAGGGCGATATGGACCGCGCGACCGTTTATGGCGACGATCCCACCCATCAGGCGATGCTGTTCGCCGAGGCGGGCGCGCAGCATCTGCACGTCGTCGATCTCGACGGCGCCTTTGCGGGCGAGTCGGTCAATGGCGAGGCGGTGCAGGCCATCGTCAAAGCCTTTCCCGGTCACGTCCAGCTGGGCGGCGGCATCCGTAACCCTCAGAATGTCGAACGCTGGTTCGACCTGGGCGTCTCGCGCGTGGTGATCGGCACCGCGGCGCTGGAGAATCCCGACTTCGTGCGCGACATGGCCAGGGCCTATCCCGGCGGCATCGTCGTCGCGGTCGACGCCAAGGACGGCATGGTCGCCACGCGCGGCTGGGCGGACGTGTCGGACGTGTCGGTCGAGGATCTGGCGCGGCGGTTCGAGGATGCGGGCGTCGCCTCGCTGCTGTTTACGGACGTGGGCCGCGACGGGTTGCTCAAGGGCTGCAACGTGCCCGCGACCGTCGACCTGGCCCGCGCGGTCCGCATACCGGTGATCGCCAGCGGCGGCGTGGCGGGGATCGGCGACATCCATATGCTGGCGCTCCATCATCAGGACGGGGTCGAGGGCGTCATCACCGGCCGCGCGCTCTATGACGGGCGGCTCGATCTGGCGGCGGCGCTGTCGGTGGCGGCGGCCGCATGACCGTCCGGGCACGCGTCATCCCCTGCCTCGACGTCGCCAACGGGCGCGTGGTCAAGGGCGTCAACTTCGTCGACCTGATCGATGCGGGCGATCCCGTCGAGCAGGCACGCGCCTATGACGCGGCGGGCGCGGACGAGCTGTGCTTTCTCGACATCACCGCCAGCCATGAGGCGCGCGGCACCATATTGGACGTGGTGCGGCGGACGGCGGCGGTGTGCTTCATGCCGCTGACCGTCGGCGGCGGGGTGCGCACGGCGGAGGATGCGCGCGCGCTGCTGCTGGCAGGGGCGGACAAGGTGGCGGTTAACTCCGCCGCGGTCAGCCGCCCGGAAGTCGTCTCGGACATTGCCGAGCGATTCGGCAGCCAATGCTGTGTCGCCAGCGTCGATGCGCGGCGGACGGCGGATGGCTGGGAAGTGTTCACCCATGGCGGGCGGCGCGCGACCGGGATCGATGCGGTCGAACATGCGCTGCGCCTGGCCGAACTGGGCGCGGGCGAGTTGCTGGTCACCTCGATGGACCGCGACGGGACGCGGGGTGGATACGACCTCGACCTGATCCGCACGATCGCCGATCGGACCAGCGTGCCGGTCGTGGCGTCGGGCGGCGTCGGCGGGCTGGACGATCTGGTCGCGGGCGTGCGCGACGGCCATGCCTCGGCGGTGCTGGCGGCATCGATCTTCCATTTCGGCGATGCATCGATCGCGGACGCCCACCGCGCGCTCGCGGCGGCGGGGGTGCCGGTTCGGGCGCATTGAGGTTCGCGCGGCGGCGCGGGGTTTGGTTTCCGGGCGGTCAGCTTGGTGCTCTTCGATCGTCCCCGTTCGCGCTGAGCGAAGTCGAAGCGCACGCCCTGCCCTTTGCCGCGCCGGGTTCCCGTGGCCTTCGACGTCGCTCAGGCTGAACGGAGGGGTTGCGGAGTCATCGCTTTCGATCGGGAGACCTTCCCACATTCGAAGCGCGGGCCAGCGCCCGCCCCAAATCGAAACCCTCCGCGCCTCCGCGCCTCCGCGCGAACCAAAAACCTTCGCGGCTTCGCGTGGAATCTCTCCCGATGACCGCCGCCGCACAGGCTGCTAAACATCCCCTATGCCACTCGCCATCATGACCCCGGCCAATGGCCATAGCGGCGTCGTCCGCCTGCGCAGCCATCCCGAGTTGTCGGACATCGCGCTGTTCGTCTTCGCGATCGGCGCGATCTGGTTTTTGCGGCGTGCGCTGCGTCGCCGGAATCGCAAGGATTGACGCCGCCCGCCGCCTGCGCCACCCACGCCGCCATGGACATGCTCGACCGCCTCGAAGCCACGATCCGCGCGCGCCGGGACGAGGGCGACGCCGCCACTTCCTACGCCGCCAGCCTGTTCGCCAAGGGGCGGCCCAAGATCGCGCAGAAACTGGGCGAGGAAGCGGTGGAAACCATCATCGCCGCCATGGCGCAGCCCGACAAGATCGTGTCCGAGGCCGCCGACCTGCTCTTCCACCTGATCGTGCTGTTGACCGATGCGGGGTTGTCGCTGGACGATGTCCGCGCCGAACTCGCGCGGCGCGAAGGCATATCGGGCCACGACGAAAAGGCCGCGCGCGCCCGCTGATCCCACGGAGATTATCGATGCCGATCGACGCCACGCTTCCCTATGACGACCAGAATATCTTCGCGAAGATCCTGCGCGACGAAATCCCCTCGAAGCGCGTCTATGAGGATGAATGGGCGGTCGCCTTCCACGATATCGCGCCGCACGCCCCGACGCATATCCTGGTGATCCCGCGCGGCCCCTATGTGTCGTGGGACGATTTCTCGACGCGCGCCAGCGAGGCGGAGATTGCGGGCTTCGTCCGCGCGGTCGGCCATGTCGCACGCGAGGCGGGCGCGGTGGCGCCGGGTTACCGCCTGCTGGCGAATATCGGCCCGGACGCCGGGCAGGAGGTGCCCCATCTCCATGTCCATATCCTGGCGGGCAAGCCGCTCGGCCCGATGCTGGCGCGCTGATCGGGCCACTTGGCCCTCCTCCTGCCGGGCGAGGGGCTTTAAACGCACGCCTTTCTCCTCCCCTGACCGCATCGGCTGCGTCTTAGGGATTGCGCGTAATAAAATTGCAGCTAACTTCCCGGATCATTCACCGAACGCCGGGTACGCCCCCTGTCGGGGCGGCCCTTCCCTTGGGGGGATTGGACATTCATGATTTTCGGGCGCGTTAAGCCTCTGGACGCCATTCTGGCGACCGCTGAGAAGAAGGGGCTGCAACGATCGCTAGGCGCGTTCCAGCTGACCATGCTGGGCATCGGCGCCGTCATCGGCACGGGCATCTTCGTCCTCACCTCCGAAGCCGCGCAAAAGGCGGGGCCGGGCATGATGCTGTCCTTCGTGCTGGCGGGTTTCGTCTGCGCGGTGGCGGCGCTGTGCTATTCCGAACTGGCCTCGATGGTGCCGGTCGCGGGGTCGGCCTATACCTATACCTATGCGGTCATGGGCGAACTGCTCGCCTGGATGGTCGGCTGGGCGTTGATCCTGGAATATGCGGTCGGCGCGTCCGCCGTCGCGGTCGGCTGGTCGGGTTATGTGGTGGGGCAGATCCGCAACCTGCTGGGCATCGACATACCGATGGAATGGGTCAACGGCCCCTCCTCGGGCGGTTACATCAACCTGCCCGCCGTCATCATCTCGCTGCTGGTCACCTGGCTGCTCGTCGTCGGCACGACCGAGAGCGCGCGCGTCAATGCGATCCTGGTCGCGATCAAGGTCGCCGCGCTGACCCTGTTCATCGCGCTGTCGGTGCCGGTCATGAACGGCGCGCATTTCGAACCCTTCATGCCGACCGGACTGACCGGCGTCGCGGGGGCGGCGGCGTCGATCTTCTTCGCCTATGTCGGCTTCGACGCGGTGTCGACCGCCGCCGAGGAAACCAAGAATCCGCAGCGCAACGTGCCGATCGGCCTGATCGCCTCGCTGCTGTTCTGCACCATCTTCTACCTGCTGGTATCGGCGGGCGCGATCGGATCGCCGCTGGGCGCACAGCCGGTGCGGGACGCCGCGGGCGTCCTGCTGTCGCCGGGCACGTCGGAACTGGCCGATCGCTGCAAGGCGATCGTCGCGGGCGGCGCGGCCGAGCCGCTATCCTGCTCGCGCGAGGCGCTGGCGCATGTGCTGCGTACCATCGGCTGGGAAAAGATCGGCAACCTGATCGGCCTCGCCGCCACGCTGGCGCTGCCCTCGGTCGTGCTCATGATGATGTTCGGCCAGACCCGCGTGTTCTTTACCATGGCGCGCGACGGCCTGCTGCCCGAAAAGCTCGCCTCGGTGCATCCGCGCTATCGCACCCCGCACGTCGTGACGATCGTCACCGGCATCGCCGCGACCATCGCCTCGGCCTTCCTGCCGGTCGGCAAGCTGGCCGACTATTCCAACTCGGGCACGCTGTTCGCCTTCTTCATGGTGGCGCTGTCGGTGATGGTGCTGCGCCGGACCGATCCGGGCCGCAAGCGCCCCTTCCGCACCCCGGCGGTGTGGATCGTCGCCCCCGCCGCGATGATCGGGTGCGCCTATCTGTACTTCTCGCTGCCGCTGATCGCGATCCTGGTCCTGCCGGGCTGGGGCGCGGTCGGCCTGCTGATCTACTTCCTCTACAGCCGCAAGCGCAGCCATGTCGGGCGCGGCATCATCGACGTGGTCGAGGATCCCGCGATGCAGCCGGAGGTCGCCCGGCCGCTCGATCGCTGATCGGTTTCACGACCATGGAAAAGGGCCGGAGGAGCGATCCTCCGGCCCTTTCTGTTTGGGGCCTTGCCGTTCCCCCCAGGCCAAGGCCCGGGGGAGGATGGCGGATTACAGGCTGGCGGCGAGCGCCTTCAGATCGACCTGCGGGCGCGCGCCGAAATGGCTGATGATCTCGGCCGCGCAGACGGCGCCCAGGGTCAGCGAGGCCTGAAGGTCCCGGCCATGCGTCTGGCCATGGAGGAAGCCCGCCGCGAACAGGTCGCCCGCGCCCGTCGTGTCGACCACCTTGTCCACCGGCTGGGCGGGCACGGTCACGCGCTCGTCGCCGCGCACCGCCAGCGCGCCCTTTTCGGCGAGCGTGACGACCAGCGTCTCGACCTTGTCCTTCAGGAAGGTGATCGCGGCCTCGACATCCGCCGTCTCGGTCAGCGCGACGATCTCGGTCTCGTTGGCGAAGATCACGTCGATCAGCCCGGCATCGATCAGCGCATGGAAATCGGCGCGGTGGCGGTCGATGACGAACTCGGCCGAGGCGGTGAAGGCGATCTTGCGATCCGCCTCGCGCGCGACCTGGATCGCGGCGCGCATCGCGGCGCGCGGCTCTTCGGGATCCCAGAGATAGCCCTCGATATAGAGATAGGCGGCATCGGCGATCAGCGCGCGGTCGAGCACCTGGGCAGGCAGGTAGTGCGACGCGCCCAGGAAGGTGTTCATCGTCCGCTGCCCGTCGGGGCTGACGAAGATCATGCAGCGGCCCGTCGTCGGCTGCCCGGCGCGGACCGGCGTGTCGTAGCGGACGCCCGCCGCCCGGATGTCATGCGCGAAGACCTCGCCCAGCTGGTCGTCGGCGACCTGGCCGATGAACGCGGTCTTGCCGCCCAGCGCCGCGATCCCCGCCAGCGTATTGGCCGCCGAGCCGCCCGAAATCTCGCGCCCCGGCCCCATCTTGGCATAAAGCGCATCTGCCTCTTCGGGCGAGAAGACCAGCTGCATCGCGCCCTTGGTCATGCCGTTTTCAGCGATGAAGTCATCCTCGGCCGGGCTGAGGATGTCGACGATGGCATTGCCGATCGCCACCACGTCGTAAGTGGGGTTGGTCAAGAAAGGGACTCCGGGAAAAAGCTGTGATGCCGCCGCCCTAGTCAGCGCGCTACCCCCGCGCAAGGGAGGCGCGGACGCCGCCGCCGCGCATTGACTCAAGCCTTGGCGCCGCGCCATTCCCGACGCCATGATCCGCGCCTTTTTCCTGTCGCTGGCCCAGCTTGGCGATCCTGCGATCCGCCGCGTGCTGTTTCGCTCGCTGGCGGTCACGCTCGCCCTGTTCGCGGGTGCCGGGATCGGTTTGTGGTGGGGCGTGCGCGCGGCGCTGAGCGGGTGGCTGGGCGCGCAGGCGGGCGGATGGTCGGCCGCGCTGACCGTGGTGGTCGAACTGCTGGCCTTCTGGCTCGCCTTTCGGGCGGTGGCGGTCGCGGTGGTCGGCCTGTTCGCCGACGATATCGTCGCCGCGGTCGAGGCGCGCCATTATCCCGACCGGCTGGCAAGCGCGCGGCCGGTGCCCTTCGCGCGCGGGGTCGCCATGGGGCTGGGGTCGGCGGGGCGCGTGATCGCGATCAACCTGATCCTCTTGCCGCTCTATATAGTCCTGCTGGCGACCGGGGTGGGTACGGCGGCGGCCTTTCTGGTCGTCAATGGCTGGCTGCTCGCGCGCGATCTGGGCGACATGGTGGCGGCGCGACACATGGACCGGGCCGCCATGCGTCGCTGGCGCAAGGCGACCGGACCCGCGCGCTTCCTGTTGGGGCTTGCCGCCGCCGCCCTGTTCGTGGTTCCGGGGGTGAACCTGCTGGCCCCCGTCCTGGGGGCGAGCATGGCGACCCATTTCTTTCACATGAGACGTAAAGCATGAACCGCTCCTTCGCGCTGATGCTGCTGCCCCCGATCGCGCTGGCGGGCTGTACCGTACCGCAGACCGCCGCGCCGGTCCGCACCGGCGGCATGGCCCCGGTGCCGGTGCCCTATACCAGCGTCGGGCTGGAGCGGGTGCTGGGGCAGGACGCCGCCGGACTGACCAAGCTGTTCGGCACGGCCGATGCCGATGTGCGCGAGGGGACCGCGCGCAAGTTGCAATATCAGGGCCGCTTCTGCGTCCTCGATGCCTATCTCTACCCCAAGGACGGGGCCGAGCCGCGCGTCACCTATATCGACGCGCGCGAACCCGATGGCAGCGCGATCGACCGCGCCAGTTGTGTCGCGGCGCTGACCAGGCGTGACGGCGGGCGCTGACCGGCGGGCGGCACCGGCTTCTGGTGCGGATGGAGTGCGCCGCAGGTCCGGCGATGGCCGCGACCTGCCCATGACCGGGACACCAAGTGATTAACAAATCTTCATGATTTATGGGTGTTGCAAAAGGGTTCCGTGCATTTGCAAAAAATTGATGCGCTGCAGGAACAATTTTGCGGATCGAAGCGTATGCGCTATCGGGACGAAGAACAACGCCGCGTCTTGGCTGTAGTTCGCCATGGGAGATTATATATGATGAAGTTCCTGTCTGCCGTTGCTGCCACCGCTCTCGTCGCTGCTCCGGTCGCCGCTGCGCCGACCAACGCCGCTTCGAGCCTGTCGGTCGCCAAGTCGGTCCGCGCCTCGGCTCCGACCGCTAAGGGCAACAAGCTGGCCGGTGGCGGCATCCTCGCCGCGCTGATCGCTGCTGGCGTGGTCGCCATCGGCGTCGTCGCGATCGTCAAGGACGACAACTCGGACAGCAACTGATCGTCGGGGGCGGGTCTAGGCCCGCTCCGGCCATCATCGCATGGTGACATGCACGGAAAAGGGGGCCGTTTCGGCTCCCTTTTTTGTTGGCCGGGACAAGGGCTCAGGCGCCCCAGTCGGGGCCGTCCGGGTCGGGGAAGACATCATCGCCCTGGGCGGGCGCGTCCGGGCGTAGCGGCGGCAGGCTTGGCGGCTCGCCACCGAAGCGGACCCGGATATAGGCGACCGATCCGCTCAGCCCCTGAAAAACGGCCCGCACCACCTCGCCACGCCGGATCCGGGCGCCGATCAGCGGCGCGCGTTCGGCGGAGAGATAGCCGACCTGGACATCCCGCGCGCTGAACACCGCCACCGCATGGGGATCGTGCCGGTTGCGCGGCTCGGACCGCAGCGTCACGGGATCGCCGACGGCCGATGCCAGCAACTCGAAGCGCCGGTTGCTCCGCGCCTTGTCCTCATTGGGAAAGTCGATCCCGACCACGGCCAGCGTCAATTCATCCATGCGCCCCTAACTGGGTATCCCGGCCGCCCGGGTCCAGAGCCCTCCCAATCCGGGCCGGGCAGGCTATAGTGCAATCATCCTGTCCCATTCGGAGTATCCATGTCCGTTGCCGCCCTGGCGATGCTGCTCGCCGCCCAAAGCCCCGCCCCCGCCCCGACCGTCGCGCCTGTCCTGGCCAGCCCCGACGCGCGCGACGTGCACAGCTATGCCCGACCGCTGGAGGCGCGGGTCACGCATGTCTCGCTGAACCTCTATGCCGATTTCGACACCCATGTGATGCGCGGCATCGCGACCCTGTCGGTCGATGCCAGGCCGGATGCCCGGCAGCTGGTCGTCGACGACAACGGCCTGCGCATCGTCACCGTCACCGATGCGCAGAACCGGCCCCTGCCCTATACGGTCGGCGCGGTCGACAAGGTGCACGGCGCGCCACTGACCATCACGCTGAACGGCCAGCGGACGGTCAAGATCGCCTATGCCTCCGCGCCGGGGGCCAAGGCGCTGCAATGGCTGTCGCCCGAGCAGACGGCGGGCAAGAAACAGCCCTATCTGTTCAGCCAGGGCGAGGCGATCCTCAACCGCAGCTGGATTCCGACCCAGGATTCGCCCGGCATCCGCCAGACCTGGGACGCCACCGTCAACGCCCCCTGCGCGCTGACCGTGGTGATGAGCGGCGAGCGGACCGGCGAGACGCCCTGCAACAATGGCCGCCACACCGCCAGCTATCGCATGGACAAGCCGGTCGCCCCCTATCTGATTGCGCTCGCGATCGGCGACCTGAAGTTCAGGCCGCTCAGCGCCCATACCGGCATCTGGACCGAGCCCGCGATGCTCGACAAGGCGGCGTGGGAATTCGCCGGGCTCGACAAGTTCGTCACCGCCGCCGAGGGGCTGTACGGCCCCTATCGCTGGGGCCGCTATGACGTGCTGGTCCTGCCGCCCAGCTTTCCGTTCGGGGGCATGGAAAACCCGATGCTGACCTTCGCCACGCCGACCGTGCTGGCGGGCGACCGCAGCCTCGTCAGCCTGATCGCGCATGAGCTGGCGCATAGCTGGTCGGGCAATCTCGTCACCAACGCGACCTGGGACGATTTCTGGCTGAACGAGGGCTTTACCAGCTATTTCGAGAACCGGATCATGGAGTCGATGTACGGCAAGCGCCGCGCCGCGATGGAGGCGGACCTGGCCTGGACCGACATGCAGAACGCGGTGAAGGAAGCCGGTGGCCCGCAGTCGCCCGATACCAAGCTGCATCTCGACCTGAATGCCGCGCGCGATCCCGATGACGGCATGACCCAGATCGCCTATGACAAGGGCGCGACCTTCCTGCGGACGATCGAGTCCGTCGTCGGGCGCGCGCGCTGGGACGCGTATCTGCGCGGCTATTTCGACCGCCATGCCTTCCAGCCGCAGACCAGCGCTGGCTTCCTGGCCGATTTGCGCCAGAACCTGCTCAAGCCCGGCGAGGATGCCAGGATCGGCGTCGACCAATGGGTCTATCAGCCCGGCATTCCCGCCAATGCGGTCCATGTCCGCTCCGACGCCTTCCCCGCGATCGACGCGGCGGCCAGGGCCTTCGCGGCGGGTGGCCCGGTCTCGGCGGTGCCGGACAAGGTCACGACGCAGGAATATGTCCGCTTCCTCGACCAGTTGCCCCGCCAGCTGTCCGCCGAACGGCTCGCCGCGCTCGATGGCCGTTTCCATTGGAACGGGACGGGCAATAGCGAGATCCGCTTCGCCTGGCTGCGCCTCGCGCTCGCCAATCGCTATCCGCCCGCCGAGGCGTCGGCCGAGCAGTTCCTGACCGCGCAGGGCCGCCGCAAGTTCGTCGCACCGCTGTTCCAGCAGCTTCAGGGACAGGGCGAATGGGGCCAGGCGCTGGCCGGGCGGATCTATGACAAGGCGCGTCCCGGCTATCATTCGGTGACCCAGGTTACGGTCGACCGCTTGCTCGGACGATAAAACGAGCCTGCCGCGCGGCGAAACGAGGAACGAAAAACTCGTTTCGCCGCCGGATTTTCAAGTCATCGCCGCCGCAACACCGTTCACCGGATATGGTTGCGCCTGCGCTTTCCAACCCGTTTAGCCCCGGTTAATCGACACTCACACCGACATTCCGACCGGGGGGTCATGTGAAGTTCAAGGCATTTGCAGTGCGATTCGCGCTGATGGCATCGTGCGGCCTGATGATGGCCACCCCTGCTGCGGCGCAGTTCTGGCAGTGCGCACCCTATGCCCGCGAGATTTCGGGCATCGATCTTCACGGCAACGCCAACACCTGGTGGGGCCAGGCCGAGGGCCGTTACGAGCGCGGCCACACCCCGAAGGAAGGATCGGTCCTCGCCTTCGAAGCCACCCACCGGATGCGCGTCGGCCATGTCGCGATGGTCAGCCGGGTCGTCAGCAACCGCGAAGTCCTGCTCACCCATGCCAACTGGTCGCGCCGCGGCGGCATCGAGCGCGACGTCCGCGCGATCGACGTCTCGCCCGACAATGACTGGTCGATGGTCAAGGTGTGGTACGGCCCCAATGGCGACCTGGGCACGTCGGCCTATCCGACCAAGGGCTTCATCTATGCGGACCATGCGCCAAGCAGCGCCATGCCCGCCAACGAGATCGCCTCGCGCACCGACAGCCGCGTCTCGGGCATCCTGACCTTCGCGGCCCCTACCCAGTAAGATTTTCCGCCCGGCCCGCATCGGCGATGGTGGGGAGAGCCCGGCGCATCACGTGGGACATACGCTTCGACGTCGCGCAGCGTGACCGGATGTGGTCGAACAGGGCAGCAGCAGCCGCCATTCCTCTTCCAAACCCCCGTTCAGCCTGAGCGAAGTCGAAGGCCAAGGGAACACCTCACCCAGCGCGCAGCCCATGCTTCGATTGCGCTTAGCGTGAAGGGCCGTTGCCCCCTCACCCCGCCCGGAACGTCATCGCCACGCCGTTCATGCAATAACGCTTGCCCGTCGGCTTGGGCCCGTCGTCGAAGACATGGCCGAGATGCCCGCCGCAGCGGCTGCAATGCACCTCCACCCGCTCCATCATCAGCGACCGATCGGACGTGGTGCCGACCGCGCGGGGCAGGGATGCCCAAAAGCTCGGCCAGCCGGTGCCGCTGTCGAACTTCGTCCTGGACGAGAAGAGCGGCTGGCCGCAGCCCTTGCATCCGAAGACGCCGCTGCGATGCTCCTCGTTGAGCGGGCTGCTATAGGGCCGCTCGGTCCCTTCCTTCCGCAACACCGCATAGGCCGCCGGGCCGAGCTTCTGCCGCCATGCCGCGTCGCTCATCGCCACCGGATAGCGCTCGGCGGCCACCGCCTCGCGGCCGCAGGCGGACAGGCCCATCCCCGCCAGCCCCAGACCGGCAAGCGAGAGAAAGGCGCGGCGATCGGCAGGTTGCGTGCTCATGCCCCCAAGATAGGAAGGCCGCCGCCCGATGACAGGGGGTCAGCCCTTGCGCCGCCAGAAGGGCCGCGTGCTGCCCGATTGCAGCACGCCGCGCCGGAACAGCCGCGCCCCCAGCGTCACGAAGATCGCCACCCACAGCGCCTGCCACGCCAGCGCCAGCGCATGCGGCCAGAGCGAGGGGCTCGCCGCCGCCATGCCCGCCATCGCGAAGGGCGAGGATAGCGGGAATATCTCCGCCACCCGTGCCAGCCAGCTGTCGGGCTTGGACAGTCCGCTCAGCGTCAGGGTGAACATGCCGACCTGGACGATGGTGATGGGCAGCGAGAGCATCTGGATCTCGCGCATCGTGGTCGCCTGCGCGCCGATCGTCAGGAATACCGATCCCAGCAGCAGATAGGCCATGGTGAAATAGCTGACGAACAGGATGGCGAATATCGGCAGGCCGACCGCCGGGGACAATTCGCCGACCACCCCGCTGAACGCCGGGGGCAGGACGCTCGTCACCTGGCCCAGCACCGTGCCCCAGAAGCCGACGAACAGCACCGCTACCCCGAACATGCCCAGCAGCTTGCCCAGGAACACCGCCTCCAGCGGCACGGCGGCGGCCAGCACCTCGATCACCTTGTTCGAGCGTTCCTCCGCCATGGTGCCGACGACCTGCCCCGCCAGGAACAGGGTCAGGAAGAACACGCCGAACACCGCCAGGAACGCGGTCTGGTTCTGCCCGCCCAGCGTCGCGCGCTGGCGCGAAAAGCTGACCTTGGTCGGCGTGACCCGCGGCAATTCCCCGCCCAGCCGCTCGGCCGCCAGTGCGCTGCCCGCCAGCACGGCCAGATAATCCGCCGCGCGCGAGCCGCGTGCACCATAGAGCAGGGTCGGCCGGTCGAGCGGGCCATAGAGCACCGCGGTCGCGTCATAATCCCGCGATTCGAACGCGGCGCGCGCCTGGGCCGCCGGATCGCGTGCCGGGGCAAGGGTGACCAGCGCGGGCGGCTCCTCGTCGCGGCGGAAGATGGCGCGCGACCGCCGGTCGGCCTCCACGAAGCTGCCCGCCAGGGCGTCGGGGACGATCGCGACGATACGGACATGGTCGGCGCCGTGATCGGCGGCCTGCGCCGCGCCCATCGCGCCGATGGTGCTGAACGCGACCATGATGAGCGGCGCGAACAGGAACAGGAGGAAGATCGGCGTGAAGACGGTCGCGATGAAATCGCGGCGCGCGATCGTCATCGTCTGGCGGATCAGGCGGCGGGTGGAATTCATGCCGCGATCTCCTCGGCGGGCGCACCGACGATGCGGACAAAGGCTTCGTGCAGGCTGGGGCGCTCGATCGACAGGTTCAGTACCCCAGCCCCGGCCGCGAGCAGCCGTCCGAGCACCGGCTCGATCCCCTCATCGGGCAACGGGAATCGCCAATCCTCGCCGTCGCGCACCGCATCGGCGGGCAAGAGCGGCGGCAGGACCTGCGCGGGATCGCGCGGACGATACCGGACCCAGGAACGCAGCGTGCCGCGCGCCTCGTCCACCGTCCCCTCGAACCGCCGCTGTCCGCCTGCGATGATCGCCAGCCGGTCGCACAGCCGCTCGGCATGCGCCATGACATGGGTGGAGAACAGGATCGTCGCCCCCCGGTCGCGCTCGCCCAGGATCAGCGCCTCCAGCCGTTCCTGGTTGACCGGGTCGAGGCCCGAGAACGGCTCGTCCAGCACCAGCAGTTTCGGGCGATGCACGACCGAGCCGAGCAGCTGGACCAGCTGCGCCATGCCCTTGGACAATTTGCGGATCTTGTTGTCGGCGGCGTGGCCGAGCCCGGCCTGCTCCAGCAGTTCGACCGCCCGCGCACGGCCGGTCGCCCAGTCGAGCCCACGCAGCGCGCCCATGAAGGCGATCGCCTCGCGCGCCTTCATCGCCGGGTACAGCCCGCGCTCCTCGGGCAGATAGCCGACCATGTCGCTGGCATCGCGCGGATGGGCATGGCCCAGCAGCGTGCGCTGCCCCTCATCGGGTTCGATGATGCCGAGCAGCATCCGAAGCGTGGTCGTCTTGCCGGCGCCGTTGGGGCCCAGCACGCCGTACACCGCGCCGGTCGGCACCGCGATGTCGACCCCGTCGACCACCCGGCGATCCCCGAAGCGTTTGGCGAGGCCCGAGGCGGTGACCGCCCACTGATTATCCACGCAACTGTTCCTCCCTGATCGCCTGTGGTAGCGGGCCTGCGTGGCGCAAGACAAGCTGGAAACCCGGATCAAGGCGAAGGCGGCCGAACTGGGCTTTGCCGCGATCGGCATCACCCATGCCGACGCCGCGCCCAGGACCGTCGAGCGGCTGCACCAGTGGCTGGCCGAGGGGCGGCACGGATCGATGATCTGGATGGCCGACCGCGCGCACCAGCGGCAGAGCCCCGCCAGCCTGTGGCCCGAGGTGAAGAGCATCATTTCGCTGGGCGTCAGCTATGCCCCCGCCGAGGACCCGATGCGGCTGGCCGATCACGGGCGGATCGGGCGCATCTCGGTCTATGCGCAGGGTGCCGATTATCACGACGTGGTGAAGCGGCAGCTCAAGGCGCTGGGCCGCTGGCTGGCGCAGGAGGGGGCTTGCGACCTCAAGGTCTTCGTCGACACCGCGCCCGTCATGGAAAAGCCGCTGGCCGAGGCGGCCGGGCTGGGCTGGCAGGGCAAGCATACCAACCTCGTCAGTCGCGAGCATGGCAGCTGGCTGTTCCTGGGGGCGATCTACACCACGCTGGAACTGGAGCCCGACGCGGTGGCGCGCGACACCTGCGGCCGGTGCGATGCGTGCCAGCGGGCGTGCCCGACCGACGCCTTTCCCGCGCCCTATCAGCTCGATGCGCGGCGATGCATTTCGTACCTCACGATCGAACATGCGGGGCCGATCCCGGAGGAATTCCGGGCGGCGATGGGCAACCGCATCTATGGTTGCGACGATTGCCTGGCGGTGTGCCCGTGGAACAAGTTCGCGGCGGCGGCGCAGGCGAACATGGCGTTCCATCCGCGTGCCGAACTGACCGCACCGGAGCTGGGGGATTTGCTGTCGCTGGACGATGCGGAGTTTCGGCAGGTCTTCGCGGGGTCGCCGATCAAGCGGATCGGGCGGAACCGGATGGTGCGCAATGCCGCCATCGCGGCGGGGAATAGCGGGGCGGCGGAGCTGGTGCCAGTCTTGCGGGGGTTGTTGGCGGATGCCGATCCGGTGGTGGTGGAGGCGGCGGCATGGGCCTTGGGGCGGTTGGGTGAGGGAGTGGCCTAGCCCCTGCCCTCCCCCATCCCCTCCCGCTTGCGGGAGGGGCGTGCTTTAAGACTGATGGAGCGCATAAGCCACGAGCGTATCGCTTTTTGAAGCGCTGCCTGGTCGGTCTAGGCACGCCCCTCCCGCAAGCGGGAGGGGATGGGGGAGGGCAAGGTGTCTCACCGAGCCCCCACCCCAAACGATCAATCCACCCAATCCAACCCGATATCCTTGTAGACCGAGCGATCCTCGTCCCAACCCGGCTTCACCTTGACGTGCAGATACAGGTGCACCTTGTGCCCCAGGATGCGCGACAGCTCCTCGCGGGCCTTGGCGCCGATCTCCTTGATCCGCACGCCGTTCTTGCCCAGCACGATCGCGCGCTGGGTGGGGCGTTCGACCAGGATCTGCTGGTGGATCTCGACCGATCCGTCCTCGCGCTCCTTATAGGCCTCGGTCTCGACCGCGCTGGCATAGGGCAGTTCGGCGTGGAGCTGGAGATAGATCTGCTCGCGCGTCACCTCCGCGGCCAGCGCACGCTCGGTTGCGTCGGAGACCTGGTCCTCGGGATAATGCCAGGGCCCCTCGGGCATCAGCTTCGCCAGATGCGCCTTCAGCTCGGGCAGGCCGTCGCCGGTCTGCGCCGAGACGAACCAGATCTCGTCGAACGCCACGACCGCGTTCAGCTTTTCGGCATGGCCCAGCAACCGCGCCTTGTCGGCGATGTCGACCTTGTTGATGATCAGGTGCTTGGGCTCGGGCCGGTGCGCGATCGACTCGGCGATGGCGGTCACCTTCGGCCCGATCCCGCCCTTGCCGTCGACGACCAGCGCCAGGATGTCCGCCCCCTCCGCGCCTTCCCAGGCGGCGGCGACCATCGCGCGGTCCAGGCGGCGCTTGGGTTCGAAGATGCCGGGGGTGTCGACCAGCAGGATCTGCGCATCCCCCTCGATCGCCACGCCGAGCAGCTTGGCGCGAGTCGTCTGCGCCTTGGGGCTGACGATCGCGACCTTCTGGCCGACCAGCGCATTGACGAGGGTGGATTTTCCGGCATTGGGCGCGCCGACGACGGCCACGAGGCCGCAACGTTGTTCAGTCATGCCCCAGCGGTACAGGCGAAGCGGCCCTGCCTGCAAGGAAAAGCCCGCATGGACGGATCGTCACATCGCGATCAACACCCGGCCATTCGTCACCGGCCATATCCCCACTCCGTTTTCGCAAAGGAGTGCGTGTCATGAAGACCCTGATGACCACCCTGTCGGCCGCGATCCTGCTGACGGCGGCGGGCCCGGCCTCGGCCAAGGGCTGCCTCAAGGGCGCGGCGGTCGGCGGCGTCGCCGGGCATTTCGTCGGCAAGGGCCATGCGGTGCTGGGCGCGGTCGCGGGCTGCGCGATCGGACACCACCGCGCGAAGGTTCAGGCCAGGAAGGAAGCAGCGGCCGCCAAGGGGCGTTAAGTCCGGTGCCTGAGCGGGGTCGGGGCTTGGCCTTCGACTTCGCTCAGGCTGAACGGCTGTTGTTTAAAACGGCCTTCTTCCCCAACCTCCGTTCAGGCTGAGCGAAGTCGAAGCCCACGCCCCGCCCCTTCCCCGCTCAGGCCTTCAGCTTCGCCAGCAACGCCTTGGCGGCGGCCGTCTCCGCTTCCTGCTTGTTCGCGCCGCTCGCGCTGGCCTCCGCCGTGCGCCCGATCCGGACGGCCACGGTAAAGCGCGGCGCATGGTGCGGTCCCGAGCGATCCGTCACCACATATTCGGGCGCCTTGCGATTATGCGCGGCGGCCCATTCCTGCAGCGCCGACTTGGGATGCTGCGGCGCCTTGCCCTGCGCATGCACGCGGTCGCCCCAGGCCTTGCGGATGAAGCCGCGCGCCGCGTCCAGCCCCGCCTCGCGATACCAGGCACCGATCAGCGCCTCCATCACGTCGCCCAGCACATTGTCGCTGTCCGACGCGCCGTCATCGCGCGCCTGCTTGCCCAGCCGCAGATGCTCGCGCACCCCCAGGTCGCGCGCGACATCGGCACAGACCGCGCCCGTCACCAGCGAATTGAGCCGCCGCGACAGCTGCCCCTCGGGCTCGTTCGGGAATTGCTCCCACAGCCATTCGGCCATGACCAGCCCCAGCACCCGGTCGCCGAGAAACTCCAGCCGCTCGTAATTCTCCGCCGCCTGGCTGCCATGGGTCAGCGCACGCTGGAACGGCGCGGTGTCGGCGGGCGCGCGGCCGAAGATCGCCTTCAGCCAGTCATCCACCGCGCTCAAAACCCTTCTCCGATCCGGTTCCAGCGCGCGGCGGTCACCCAGGTCCAGGGCTTGATCCACTCCGCCGAGCCATCGGTCGAGAAGAAGGTGACGGCGGCGCGCCCCTCCAGCCGGTCCATCGGGATCATCCCCATGCCCATCGGCGGCGCGAAGCGGCTGTCGGCCGAATCGTCGCGATTGTCGCCCATCAGGAAGACCCGCCCGGCGGGCACGGTATAGACGCCGGTATCGTCGCGATCCGGGAAATTGCCCTGGTCGATCACGTCATAGCTCTTGCCGCCCGGCAGCGTCTCACGGAACCGGGGATAGCGGCAGACCGACCGGCCGCCGACGGAGTCGAGATAGGCCGCGCCGCACTCGGTCGGCCCGAAATTGGGGGTCAGCGGCAGGACAAAATCGGCGACGCGCTGCTTGGGGACCGGACGGCCGTTCAGGATCACCTGCCCGTTCGTCACCTGGATCGTATCGCCGGGCAGGCCGATCACCCGCTTGATGACGTCATGGTCGTCGGGCCCCGGCGAGCGGAACACCACCACATCGCCGCGCGCTGGATCGCGCCCCAATATCCGCCCCGGCAGCAACGGCACACCGAACGGAAGGGACCAGCGAGAATAGCCGTAATTCCACTTCGTCACGAACAGGTAATCGCCGATCAACAGCCGTGGCAGCATCGATTCCGACGGGATCACGAAGGACGTGACGATGAAGCTGCGCAGGATGAAGACGAACAGCGCCAGCTTCAGGAAGAAGCGCAGCGTATCCTTCGCTTCCGACGATTTGGGCGATGAGGGGGACGTGTCGGCCATGGTCGTCGGGTTCGCGCAACCCGCTCGCCTCGTCAAGCGGCTTCCCCCTTTCGCCGCGTTCGCCGCAGCGATACGGGAACCGCCCCTGCGTTCGGCGGTACAGTCCATCAAGCATGACCGATTTCATCCTCAACCTGATCGCCTGGGGCGGCTATTTCGGCATCTTCCTGCTGATGGCGCTGGAAAATATCCTGCCCCCCATCCCGTCCGAGGTCATCATGGGCCTGGGCGGCATGGCGGTCGCGCGCGGGCAGATGGAGATGATTCCGCTGATCCTGTGGGGCACGGCGGGGACCACGGCGGGCAATTATGCCTGGTACGCGGTCGGCCGCTATATCGGCTATGAGCGGTTCCGTCCCTTTATCGACCGCCATGGCCGCTGGCTGACGATGGAATGGCGTGATGTCGAGCGGCTGCACGAATTCTTCGTCCGGCATGGCGGCTGGGTGGTGTTCGTGTTCCGCTTCATGCCCGCCTTCCGCACCCTGATCTCGCTTCCCGCCGGGATCACGCGCATGCCACTGGCCAGGTTCCTGATCTGGACCTTTGCGGGCAGCACGATCTGGAACGCCATCCTGGCCTATGCGGGGCTTTGGCTGGGCGCCAATTTCGAGGCGATCGACCGCTATGTCGGCCCCGCCGCCATCGTGATGACCGGGGCGATCGCGGTCGGCTATCTCTGGCGGGTCTTCACCTGGAAGCCGCGCGGCGAGCGGTGATCCGCCCGCGCCTCACGCACGCGGATGCGCGGTCCGGTAAATGTCGAGCAGCCGCGCGGCATCGACCTCGGTATAGATTTGCGTCGAACTCAGGCTGGCATGGCCGAGCAGTTCCTGAAGCTGGCGCAGATCGGCGCCCCGGCCCAGCAAATGGGTGGCGAAACTGTGCCGCAGCGCATGCGGCGTCGTCCGCGCCGCCAGCCCCAGCCGCTCCCGCGCCGCCTGGACCGCGCGCCGGATGATCGTGGGCGACAGCGGCCCGCCCTTGGCACCCCGGAACAGCGGTTCGTCGCCCGCCACCGCAAAGGGCATCTGCGCGGCATAGGCCTCGATCGCGGCGCGCAGTTCGGGCAGCAACGGCACGATCCGCGTCTTGTTGCGCTTGCCGGTGACGCGGATCGTCTCGCCCAGCGGCAGGATGCCCGCAGGCAGCGACAGCGCCTCCCCGATCCGCAGCCCCGCGCCATAGAGCAGCATCAGCACCGCCCAGTCGCGTGCGGCGATCCAGGGCTCGGCGGCGTTTTCCGCGACATCCTCGCCCAGCGCCATGATGTCGGCAGGGGCCTGTGGGCGGGGGATCGTCCGCTTGCGCCGCGGGCCCTTCATCGGCGGCGGCTCGGCGCCCGCCCAGCGCAGGAAGTGGCGGACCGCCGACAATTCCCGCGCCGTCGACGCCGATGTCAGCCCCTCCCCGCGACGCCGCGCGAGATAGGCGCGCAGGTCGGCGGCCGTCAGGCGGGCGAGCGCCCCGCCGTCCATGGCCTCCCCCCAATGTTCGCCCAGAAAGCCGCACAGCCGCCCGGCCGTGGCGACATAGGCCCGCACCGTATGGTCGGACCGTCGCAGGTCGACTGTGAGATGGCGGTAATAATCGGCAATCAGCGCGGTCATAGGCGCGAAACGATGACAGGCGGCGGCACGGCGGCAAAGATAAATCGGTTAGGATTCAGATGAAACGGTCGTCATAAAGACCATGATCTCGCCCGTTTCGTCCGCCTCTCCGATCCGCTTCAGCCCGCTGTCGGGCCAGGACGCCCCGGCGTCGGCGCCATCGCCTTTCGACAAGCCGAAGGGGCCGACCACCATCTCGATTTCCCGCGAGGCGTTCGAGGCCCTGGAGACCTTGGAGAAGGGGTCCGTCGCGAAACCCCAGGACCCCGTGACCTATGACAAGACGGTCAAGGCGCTGCTCGCCGCCCGCCAGGACGTGATCGGGCGCGGCGGGGGTATCGATCTGGGCGATACCGGCAACACGCTCGTCACCAATCCCTATACCGCGCCCTTCGCGGCCGATGTCGCCCCGCTCTATGGGATGCTGAAGGACGGCGCATCGGCGAAAGAGGCTCTCACCGCCGCGCTGACGAGCATCCTGCCGCAGCAGGGGCAGCGCACCGACACCACCTATGCGGCCGAATTCGCGCTGAAGCACATGAAGATGACCGCAATCGCCGACCGCCTGATCGCCCCCGAGCATAAGGAGGAAGCCACCGCGATCCTCGGCCGGGTGTTCGACAGCATGGCCGACGCCACCCCGATCCGGGCCGACCTCGCCACATCCACCCTCACCATCGCCCGCAGCGGCGAGAATGCGGACACCCGCGTTTCGCAGATCGTCGCGCTGGTGAACAAGTCCTTGGATGCCGGTCGTCAAAATATGCTGACCGACCGACAACGCCACGAACTGACGGAAATGACGGATTCCTGGCAGGACTTCCAAAAACTCCTGCCCCGTGACGCTAGCGCCCCCGTCACGGCATAAGGCCGATGGACGTTCGGGATGGCCTTTCCTTCCCTCGCCCCTCGCAGAGGGGAGAGGGTTAGCGAAGCTTGCCAGCGTGCTGGCTAGCGCAGCTTGGGTGAGGGGTTGAGCGAGCCCAAGGGCTCGCGCGCTCGCAAAGCGAGCGCCCACCCTTCACCCAGCTCCGACTAAGCCTTTGCTTTTGCAAAGGCCAAGTCTGCGCAACCCTCTCCCCTCTGACGAGGGGCGAGGGGCGAGGGGCGAGGGGCGAGGGGCAAGGGAAGGACTAGCATCGCTCAATGTCGATCCCCCTTGGAAACGTGCAACGAAAAAGGGGCCACTCCCGATCGGAAGCGGCCCCCTTTGCCATCGCGTCATGCGGTCGGTCAGCGATCGAGGATCGCGTCGATCGCCGCACCCACATCGTCCATCCCGGCCATGCCGTCGACCCGCGTCACGATGCCGCGCGCCTCATAGATCGGCAGGATCGGCGCGGTCTTGGCTCGATATTCGGCCATCCGCGTCCGCACCGTCTCGGCATTGTCGTCGGGACGCCGCTTGAACTCGGTCGAGCCGCAGACGTCGCAGACGCCCTCGACCTGGGTCGGCTTGAAGCTGTCATGATAGCCCGCGCCGCACGAGGCGCAAGTAAAGCGCCCGGTGATCCGCTCGACCAGCGCATCCTCGTCCACCGCCAGCTCGATGACATGGTCCAGCGACTTGCCGCGCTCGGCGAGCAGCACGTCCAGCGCCTCGGCCTGCGCTGCGGTGCGCGGATAGCCGTCGAAGATCGCGCCGCCTTCGGCCTCGGCTTGGTCCAGCCGCTCGCCGATCAGCGCCGAGACGATCGCATCCGACACCAGCTCGCCCGCATCCATCACCGCCTTGGCCTGAAGGCCGACGGGGGTGCCCGCCTTGACCGCCGCGCGCAGCATGTCGCCGGTCGACAGCTGCACCATGCCGCGATTCGCCACCAGCCGCTGCGCCTGGGTCCCCTTGCCCGCGCCCGGCGGCCCCAGCAGGATGATGTTCACGCCCACGTCATTCTCCCCTGTTTTCCGCTAGTCCCGTCCGCGCCTCAGCGCAGGCGGCCACCCTTCAGCTTCGCCTTCTTGATCAGGTCGCCATATTGATGCGCCAGCAGATGGCTCTGGATCTGGGTCACCGTGTCCATCGTCACGTTGACGACGATCAGCAGGCTGGTCCCACCCAGATAGAAGGGAATCTGCAGCGCCGACACCAGATATTCGGGCAGCAGACAGATGATCGTCAGATAGGCCGCCCCGATCACCGTGATGCGGGTCAGCACGTAATCGAGATAGGTCTCGGTGTTCTTGCCCGGACGGATGCCCGGAATGAAGCCGCCATAGCGCTTCAGATTGTCCGCCGTTTCCTCCGGGTTAAAGACAACCGCGGTGTAGAAGAACGAGAAGAAGATGATGCCAGCACCATAGAGCAGCATGTACACGGGGCTGCCGTGCTGCAGATACTGGTTGAGGCTGATGATGAAGTCGCCCCAGCGGCTCTCGCCCGCGACGCGCTGGCCTGCGAACTGCGAGATGGTCAGCGGCATCAGCAGCAGCGACGAGGCGAAGATCGGAGGGATCACGCCGGCGGTGTTGATCTTCAGCGGCAGGTGGCTGCGATCGGCCTGCATGCCCCGCTGCGTCGCGCGCTTGGGGTACTGGATCAGGATGCGGCGCTGCGCGCGCTCCATGAAGCAGATGAACAGGACGAGGACGACGACCGCGACGATGATGCCGATCAGGCGGACCGGATCGATGCTGCCGGTCCGGCCGCCTTCGAGCAGGTTGACCAGCGTCGTCGGCAGATGCGCGACGATGCCCGCCATGATGATGAGCGACACGCCGTTGCCGATACCGCGGCTGGTGATCTGCTCGCCCAGCCACATCAGGAACATCGTACCGCCGATCAGCGAGATGACCGCCGCGATGCGGAAGGTCATGCCCGGCTCGATCACCGCCTGGATGCCCTGGCTGGCGCCCAGCGTCTCGAGGCCCACGGCGATGAAATAGCCCTGGATCGCGGTCAGCAGAACCGTGCCGTAGCGGGTGTACTGGTTCAGCTTCTTGCGGCCGCTCTCGCCTTCCTTCTTGATGGCGGCGAGCTGCGGGCTCAGCGAGGTCGCGAGCTGGATGACGATCGACGCCGTAATGTACGGCATCACGCCCAGCGCGATCAGCGACATGCGGCTGAGCGAACCGCCCGAGAAGGTGTTGAAGAAGTCGAGCACGCCGCCCGTGGTCTTCTGGCTCAGCAGGCCCAGTGCGGTCGGGTCGACACCCGGCAGCGGAACATAGCTGAGCAGGCGGAAGACGATCAGCGCGCCGATCGTGAACCACAGCCGCTTCTTGAGGTCGGTGGCCTTGGCGAATTTCGCCAGGCTGATGCTTTGCGCCATCTGGTCGGCTGCGGATGCCATAGCTGTTGCGTTATCCTGGAAACGAAAAACGGCGGGATGCGTTTTGAACCGCCCCGCCGCTCATATAGGCGCGAAGACGCGCTTGTCTAACCCGGATGCAAAATCCGCCGCTGTCGGAGATGGCATGGCGCCATTCGACAGCGGCGGATCCTATCCGGTTCAGGCCTTGGCGGCGAGCTTCGCGGCGCGGGCCTGGCCCTTCTTCGCGGCGGCCTTCTCGGCGGCGGGCACGACGTGCGGCACGTCGACCGAACCACCGGCCTTCTCGACCGCTTCACGTGCCGAGGCCGACACGCCCTGCACGACGAACGACAGCTTGGCGGTCAGTTCGCCCTTGCCGAGCAGACGGACGCCGTCCTTGCCGCCACGGGCGAGGCCGGCGGCCTTCAACGCGGCGTGATCGATCGTGCCGTCGGTCTTCAGCTTGCCCGAGTCGACCGCCTTCTGGATCGCGCCCAGGTTCACCTCGGCATAATCCTTGGCGAAGATGTTGTTGAAGCCACGCTTCGGCAGACGCATGTGGAGCGGCATCTGACCGCCCTCGAAGCCCGCGATGGACACGCCCTCACGGCTCTTCTGGCCCTTGACGCCGCGACCGCCGGTCTTGCCCTTGCCCGAACCGATACCGCGACCGACGCGGATCTTGGACTTGCGGGCACCCTGGTTGTCGAAAAGTTCGTTCAGCTTCATGATTTGCACTCGCTTTCGCTTGTTTCGCGCATGGCCGTCATTCGGGAAGAATCACGACCGCTGGATAAAAGGAAGGGGGCCGCATAGCCCCCTTCCCCGTGTTTGTCACTGTTCAATGTGACGGATATGAGACCGGGACTTCATCCCTCTCTCCGTTCGCACTGAGCGAAGTCGAAGTGCAAGCCGAGCGGCGTGGCCTTCGACTACGCTCAGGCTGAACGGAGCGCAGGATCGATCCCGAAATGCCTCAGTCCACCACCTGAACCATGTGCTGCACCTTGCGGATCATGCCACGGACTTCAGGGCTGTCCTGAAGCTCGGCGACCTTGTGCATCTTGTTGAGGCCCAGGCCGACGAGGGTCGCGCGCTGGTCCTTGGTGCGGCGGATCGGCGAACCGGTCTGCTTGATCTTGATGGTTGCCATGGTCGCTTACTCCACGACGGCCGCGGCTTCCGCCTCGGCAGTCTGCTGGGTGGCACCGTGACCGCGACCCAGCAGGTCGGCGATCTTCTTGCCACGACGCTGCGCCACCGCCTTCGGCGAAGTCTGGTCGCCCAGCGCTTCGAAGGTGGCACGGATCATGTTGTACGGGTTCGAGGTGCCGATCGACTTCGTCACCACGTCGGCAACGCCGAGCGATTCGAAGATCGCGCGCATCGGACCACCGGCGATGATGCCGGTACCCTGCGGCGCCGAACGCACCGTCACGCGGCCCGCACCGAAATGGCCGTTGCCATCATGATGCAGCGTGCGACCGTCCTTCAGCGGAACGCGGACCATCGCCTTCTTGGCGGCAGCCGTCGCCTTCGAAATGGCTTCCGGCACTTCGCGCGCCTTGCCATGACCGAAGCCCGCACGACCCTTGCCGTCGCCGACCACGACGAGCGCGGCGAAGCCGAAGCGCTTACCGCCCTTCACGGTCTTCGAGACGCGGTTGATGTGGACGAGCTTTTCGATCAGCTCTTCGCCCTGCTCCTCGGCGCCACCGCGACGGTCGTCGCGACGACCACGGTTGCCGTCACGGCCGCCACGGCCGCGATCGCCGCCCGGACCACGGCCACGGCCGCCCCGGGGACCGCGACCCTGGGTCGCGTCCTGCGCGGCGCCTTCGGCACCGGCAACGGCCACGTTGTTCTCGTCAGCCATATTAGAACTCCAATCCCGCTTCGCGTGCCGCCTCGGCCAGCGCCTTGACGCGACCGTGGAACAGGAAGCCGCCACGGTCGAAAACGACCTGCGTGACGCCGGCGGCCTTGGCCTTCTCGGCCACGCGCTTGCCGACTTCGCTCGCCGCTGCGACGTTCGCGCCCGACTGGCCGCGTGCGTCCTTTTCCAGCGTCGAGGCCGAAGCCACGGTACGACCGGCCTCGTCGTCGATCACCTGGGCATAGATATGCTTGCCCGAGCGATGCACCGACAGGCGCGGACGGGTGCCCGCACGCGCACGCAGCGCGGTACGGTTGCGCCGACGGCGCTTCTCGAAAAGAGAGAGACCCTTGGTCATTACTTCTTCTTCCCTTCCTTGCGGAAGATGAACTCGCCGTCGTACTTGATGCCCTTGCCCTTATACGGCTCGGGCTTGCGCCAGCGACGGATCTCGGCGGCCAGCTGGCCGACCTTCTGCTTGTCCGAACCGCTGATCTCGACGGTGGTGGCGTCCGGCGTCTTCACCTCGATGCCTTCCGGCACGTCGATGTTGACGTCGTGGCTGTAGCCGAGCTGCAGCTTCAGGGTCTTGCCCTGCGCGGCGGCGCGGTAGCCGACGCCGGTGATGACCAGCTTCTTCGAGAAGCCTGCGGTCACGCCGGTGACGAGGTTCTGCACCATGGTGCGCTGCATGCCCCAGAAGGCGCGGGCGCGCTTCGTGGCGTTGGCAGGCTGCACCGCGATGGCGTCCGCCTGGACGTCATAGGTGATCTCGTCAACGAGCGGCATGGTCAGGGTGCCCTTGGGACCCTTCACGCTCAGCACCTTGTCGGCGATGGTCGCGGTGACGCCGGCCGGAACCGGGACCGCCTTCTTACCGATGCGGCTCATCAGAACACCTCCGCCAGGACTTCGCCACCGACATTCTGCTCGCGCGCTTCGGCGTCCGACAGAACGCCACGCGGCGTCGACACGATGGTGATGCCCAGGCCGTTGCGAACGCGCGGAAGCTCCTGCGCGCCCGAATAGATACGGCGGCCGGGCTTGGACACGCGCGCGACATGCTTGATCGCGGGCTGGCCTTCGAAATACTTCAGCTCGATGCGGATGCCGGCCGCGGGGCCCATCTGCTCTTCGCTGTAGCCACGGATATAGCCTTCGCGCTGGAGCACGTCGAGCACGCGGGCGCGCAGCTTCGACGCAGGCGTCAGGACGGAGTCCTTGCGCGCGCGCTGGCCGTTGCGGATGCGGGTGAGCAGGTCACCCAGGGGATCGGTCACTGCCATCTCAAATGGTCCTTACCAGCTCGACTTGGTGACGCCGGGGATCAGGCCCTTGTTGGCCAGATCGCGCAGCATGACGCGAGCGAGACGGAACTTGCGGTAATACGCACGCGGGCGACCGGTGATCTCGCAGCGGTTGCGGATACGGGTCGGATTGCCGTTGCGGGGGATCTCGGCCATCTTCAGGCGCGCGATCAGACGCTCGGTCTCATCGAGGCTCTGGTCGTTCGCGATCGCCTTCAGCTTCGCGTACTTGCCGGCATACTTCTTGACGAGAAGGCGACGCTTCTCGTTCTTGTTGATTGAACTCAGTTTCGCCATGGACTTAAGCTCTTTCTGTAAGGACCCCCTCCCCGGCGTGGAGAGGGGGCAGTCCGGTTACGCCGCCTTCTTCTCGTCGGCAGCGTCTTCCTTGGGGAACGGGAAGCCAAAGAGACGGAGCAGCTCGCGCGCCTCGTCGTCGGTCTTCGCCGTGGTGGTCACGATCACATCCATGCCGCGCACCTTGTCGATGCGGTCATAGTTGATTTCGGGGAAGATGATCTGTTCCTTGATGCCGCAGGCATAGTTGCCGCGACCGTCGAAGGACTTCGGATTCAGGCCGCGGAAGTCGCGAACGCGCGGCAGCGCGATCGTGATGAAGCGGTCCAGGAATTCGTACATGCGCTCGCGACGCAGCGTGACCTTCACACCGATCGGCATGCCTTCACGCAGCTTGAACTGCGCGATCGACTTCTTCGCCTTGGTGATGACGGGCTTCTGACCCGCGATCAGCTCCATCTCGGAGGCGGCCTGGTCGACGCGCTTCTTGTCCTGCGTCGCTTCGCCCACGCCCATGTTGAGCACGATCTTCTCGATCCGGGGGATCTCGTTGACGTTCTTGTAACCGAACTTGTCGGTCATCGCCTTGATGATGCTATCGTCATAGATAGCCTTCATGCGGGGCTTGTAATCAGCCATCGATCTTCTCCCCGGTCTTGACGGCGACACGGACCTTCTTGCCATCCTGCGTCTCGAAACGGACGCGGGTCGGCTTGCCATCGGCGGTCACATGCGCGACCTTCGAGATGTGCAGCGGCGCAGCGGTGCGCTCCAGGCCACCCTGCGGGTTCGCCTGGGTCGGCTTGCGGTGACGGGTGGCGATGTTGACGCCGTCCACGACGACCTTGCCGTCCTTCGGCATCGCCAGCGACACGGTGCCGGTCTTGCCCTTGTCCTTGCCGGACAGGACGATAACGCGATCGCCCTTCTTGATCTTGGCGGCGGCCATTACAGCACCTCCGGAGCCAGCGAGATGATCTTCATGTGCTTCTTGCCGCGAAGCTCACGCACGACCGGGCCAAAGATACGGGTGCCGATCGGCTCCTCGTTCTTGTTGACCAGCACGGCGGCGTTACCGTCGAAACGGATCACCGAGCCGTCGGCGCGACGGATGTCCTTGGCAGTACGCACGATCACCGCGCGGTGAACGTCGCCCTTCTTCACGCGGCCACGCGGCTGCGCTTCCTTGACGCTGACGACGATGATGTCGCCGACCGATGCGGTACGGCGCTTCGAGCCGCCCAGCACCTTGATGCACTGCACCCGCTTCGCGCCGCTGTTGTCAGCGACGTCGAGATTGGACTGCATCTGGATCATGGATCCGCTTCCTTCTCTCTACCTGGGGTGGATACCGACCCGACCCCGCCTTAAAAAACGACCCCCGGCGCAGGGATGACCCGCGCCAGGGGGAGAGGCCCCATAGCCACTCCTGGTGCGAAAGGCAAGCGAGTCGCCCGGACCTTTCGACCAATCCGCTCGATGCCACGAAGGGCGCCCTTTTCAACCCGAACCCCGCCCTTTCACGCGGAAAGAGCGGGGTCGGATGTCAAAGGGTTCAGCCCTCGGCCGAGGCCCGTTCCGGCGTCGTGTGGGTGTTCACCCGCTCGATCACCTTCCAGGTCTTCAGCTTCGAGATCGGGGCGGTCTCTTCGATCCGCACCGTCTCACCGGCCTTGAACTCATTGCTCTCGTCGTGAGCATGATACTTCTTCGACCGACGGATGATCTTGCCGTAGAGGGGGTGCTTGACCTTCCGCTCTACATTGACGACGACCGTCTTGTCGGTCTTGTCCGAGACAATCACCCCGGTCAGCACGCGCTTCGGCATGTGTCTCGGTCCTTACTTGGCAGCCGCAGCGGTGCGCTGCGCCTGGATGGTCTTGATCCGCGCGATGTCGCGACGGACTTCCTTGACCCGGCTGGGCTTTTCGAGCTGGCTCGTGGCCGCCTGGAAGCGCAGGTTGAACTGCTCGCGCTTCAGGTTGCCCAGCGCCTCGACGAGCTGGTCGTCGCTCTGGCCGGTATATTCAGTCTTGGCCATTACTCGCCTCCGAGGTGCGAGGTGTCGCCCAGGCGGGCAACGACCTTGGTCTTGATGGGCAGCTTCATCGCGGCGCGCTCGAATGCCTCGGCGGCCAGCGGGCCGTCGACACCGTCGAGCTCGAACAGGATGCGACCCGGCTTCACGCGGGCGGCCCAGAATTCCGGCGAACCCTTACCCGAGCCCATGCGGACTTCGGCAGGCTTCGACGAGACGGGGACGTCCGGGAAGATGCGGATCCAGAGACGACCCTGGCGCTTGATGTGACGCGTGATCGCGCGGCGAGCCGCCTCGATCTGGCGAGCGGTGATCCGCTCCGGCTCCATGGCCTTCAGGCCGTAGGAACCGAAGTTCAGGCTCGTGCCGCCCTTCGCATCGCCGTGGATGCGGCCCTTGAAGGCCTTGCGGAACTTGGTGCGCTTTGGTTGCAGCATGTTCTTTGATCCTTAGCGGCGATGATCGTCGCGCGCCGGGCGCACGCCGGAGGTCTGAGCCTCCATCATCAGCCGGTCCTGCGCCATGGGATCATGGCCCAGGATCTCGCCCTTGAAGATCCACACCTTCACGCCGCACACGCCATAAGCGGTGTGCGCCTGCGCTTCGGCATAGTCGACGTTCGCGCGCAGCGTGTGCAGCGGAACGCGGCCTTCACGATACCATTCGGTGCGCGCGATTTCCGCGCCGCCCAGACGGCCGCCGCAGGTGATACGGATGCCTTCGGCGCCCAGACGGAGCGCGGACTGCACCGCGCGCTTCATGGCGCGGCGGAACGCGATACGGCGCTCCAGCTGGTCGGCGACGCCCTGTGCGACGAGCTTGGCGTCGATCTCGGGCTTGCGGATCTCGACGATGTTCAGCGACACGTCGGACGAGGTCATCGAACCCAGCTTCTTGCGAAGCTTTTCGATGTCGGCGCCCTTCTTGCCGATGATCACGCCCGGACGCGCCGCGAAGATCGAGATGCGGCACAGCTTGGCCGGACGCTCGATGACGACCTTCGAGATCGCGGCCTGGGGCAGCGTCTTCATGATGTACTGGCGGATCTTCAGATCCTCCAGCAGCAGGCGGCCATAGTCATGGCCTTCGGCGAACCAGCGGCTGTCCCAGGTGCGGTTGATCTGGAGACGCAGGCCGATCGGATTGCTCTTCTGACCCATTATGCTTCTTCCTGCTCGCGGACGACGATGCGGAGCCGCGAAAACGGCTTCAGGATGCGGGTGGACTTGCCACGGCCGCGCGTCGCGAAACGCTTCATGGTGATCGACTTGCCGACCGACGCCTCGGCGACGACGAGCGAGTCGACGTCGAGGTTGTGGTTGTTCTCGGCATTGGCGATCGCGGAGGCCAGGATCTTGCGCGCGTCGACAGCCATCGCCTTCGTCGAGAAGGCCAGGATGTTCATCGCGTCGCCGACCTTCTTGCCGCGGATCAGGGCCGCGACCAGGTTCAGCTTCTGCGCCGAACCACGGATCTGCGTGCCGACCGACAGCGCTTCCTTGTCACCGACCTTGCGGGGGGATGCGGGCTTCGACATCAGCGCTTACCCTTCTTGTCGGCAGCGTGGCCGGGGAAGTAGCGCGTGGGCGCGAATTCACCGAGCTTCATGCCGACCATGTCCTCGTTCACCGAGACGGGAACGAACTTGCGACCATTGTAGACGTTGAAGGTCAGACCGACGAACGACGGCAGGATGGTCGAGCGACGCGACCAGGTCTTGATCGGACCTGCGCGGTTGCCAGCATCCTGCGCCACTTCGGCCTTCTTCAGGAGATGGAGGTCCACGAAAGGACCCTTCCAAACGGAACGAGCCATTGCGTGTTAGCCCTTCTTCTTGGCGTGACGGCTACGGATGATCATCTTGTCCGTCGCCTTGTTGTGACGAGTGCGCGCACCCTTCGTCGGCTTGCCCCACGGGGTGACCGGATGACGGCCGCCCGAGGTCCGGCCTTCACCACCGCCGTGCGGGTGGTCGACCGGGTTCTTCGCAACACCGCGGGTCAGCGGGCGATGGCCCTTCCAACGGTTGCGACCAGCCTTCGCCAGGTTGGTGTTGCCGTTGTCGGGGTTCGACACCGCGCCGACGGTCGCCATGCAGTTCGCATGGATGTAGCGCTGCTCGCCCGAGTTCAGACGGACGATGACCATGCCCTTGTCGCGGCCCACGACCTGCACATAGGTGCCGGCCGAACGTGCGATCTGACCGCCCTTGCCGGGCTTCATCTCGACGTTGTGGACGATCGTGCCGACCGGCATCTGGCCCAGTTCCATGGCGTTGCCCGGCTTCACGTCGGTCTTCTTGCCCGCGATCACCTTGTCGCCGACAGCGAGGCGCTGCGGAGCGATGATATAGGACTGGTCGACCTTGCCGGCTTCGTCGGTGCCATAGTTGATGAGCGCGATGAAGGCGGTGCGGTTGGGATCATATTCGATCCGCTCCACGGTGCCCTCGACGTCCCACTGGCGACGCTTGAAGTCGATGAAACGGTAGCGCTGCTTGTGGCCGCCCGCGATGCCGCGGCTGGTCACATGGCCCTTGTTGTTGCGGCCGCCGGTCTTGCGCTTGCCTTCGGTGAGCGCCTTGACGGGCGCGCCCTTCCACAGCGCCGAGCGGTCGACGAGGATCAGGCCGCGGCGGGCCGGGCTCGTCGGGTTATAATGCTTGAGTGCCATCGGCTCAGATCCCCGTCGTCACGTCAATGGACTGACCGTCCTTGAGGGTGACGATCGCCTTCTTCATGTCCGAGCGCTGGTACGGAGCGCCCTTCCACTTCTTGGTCTTGCCCTTCTGGACGATGGTGTTCACGCCGGTGACGTTGACGTCGAACAGCGCTTCCACCGCCGCCTTGATCTCGGGCTTGGTAGCACCGGGGGCGACCTTGAACACCACGGCGTTGTGCTCGCTCAGGAGCGTCGCCTTCTCGGTGATGTGCGGCGCGACGATCACGTCGTAATGACGCGGATCGACCGCCTTCTGCTGCTTAGCCATGGAAACGGGCCTCCAGCTTTTCGACAGCCGAGCGCGTCAGCACCAGGGTGTCATGCTTCAGAATGTCGTAGACATTGGCGCCAGCAGCCGGAAGGACGTTGATTTCCTTCAGGTTGCCTGCGGCCAGTGCGAACGACGTCTCGACGGCGTCGCCATCGATGACCAGCGCGGTCTTGCCGAAGCCCAGCTTCGCCAGATCGCCCTGCAGCGTCTTCGTCTTGTTACCGGCAACCGCCAGATCGTTCATCACGATCAGCGAACCCGCCTTGGCATGGCTCGACAGCGCCATCTTCAGGCCCAGGGCGCGAACCTTCTTGTTCAGACCCGGGTTGAAGTCGCGGACGCGGGCGCCGTGCGCCTTACCACCGCCGATGAAGACGGGGGCCCGACGATCGCCGTGACGAGCGACACCGCCGCCCTTCTGGCGACCGAGCTTCTTGCCCGAACGCGCGACATCGGCGCGCTCACGGGTGCCGCGCGCGGTGGCGCGACGCTTTTCCAGCTGCCAGGTCACAACGCGGTGCAGGATGTCGGCGCGCGGATCGAGGCCGAAGACCTCGTCGTTGAGCTCGATGTCCGCGGCGTCGGTGCCGGCGAAGGATTGAACCTTGACCTTCACGACTTAGCCCTCCTGGCTCTCGGTGGCTTCCGGAGCAGGCTCGGCAGAAGCGTTGTTGTTGGCGGCCGCCTTGATGCTGGCGGGGAACGGGGCGTCCGCGTGGCGCGAAACCTTGACCGCGTCCTTGACGATCAGCCAGCCACCCTTCGAGCCGGGCACCGAGCCCTTGACGAAGATCAGGCCGCGCTCGACGTCGGTCGACACGATTTCCAGGTTCTGCTGCGTGCGGTTCTTGTCACCCATGTGACCGGCCATCTTCTTGTTCTTGAAGACGCGGCCCGGATCCTGACGGTTACCGGTCGAACCATGCGAACGGTGCGAGACCGAGACGCCGTGGGTCGCGCGCAGACCACCGAAGTTCCAGCGCTTCATCGCACCGGCAAAGCCCTTACCCTGGGTACGACCCTGGATATCGACATACTGGCCGGGGACGAAATGGTCGGCGGAGATTTCCGCGCCGACGTCGAGCAGGCCGTCTTCGTTCACGCGGAACTCGACCAGCACCTGCTTGGGCTCGACTTCGGCCTTGCCGAAGTGGCCACGCTGCGGCTTGGCAACATTCTTGGTCTTGGCGACACCTGCACCAAGCTGGACGGCGGTGTAGCCGTCACGATCCATCTCGCGGCGAGCGACGACCTGTACGCCTTCAAGCGCCAGGACGGTGACCGGCACGTGCCGACCATCGTCCTGGAACAGGCGGGTCATCCCCAGCTTCTTCGCGATCACGCCGGTACGCATGATCCTGTTCCTTCCTCGACAGAGGCCCCCAAGAACCATTCAAGGGGGGCATATCCAGCCCGATTAAAGCGAAACGAGCCCCCGTCCCGGGCTGGCGACCGGCGGACCGGTCAGACGGGGGACGCTGCCCCGGCACCATCCCGCTTGCGCGAGACCACCGGGCGGTATCCCTTAAGAGTGCCGGATCGCGGGAGCGACCTCGGCGCGTTCTCCGGTAGCTTCAGGCCGGAGAAACGCCAAAATCCCGTGGGACGGAATCGTCGACCACGGGAATGCCGGCTCTCTTACGCCAGCTTGATCTCGACATCAACACCTGCGGCGAGGTCGAGCTTCATCAGCGCATCGACGGTCTGCGGGGTCGGCTGCACGATGTCCAGCATCCGCTTGTAGGTGCGGACTTCGAACTGCTCGCGCGACTTCTTGTCGATGTGCGGACCACGGTTGACCGTGAACTTCTCGATGCGCGTCGGAAGCGGGATCGGACCGCGGATAAGAGCGCCGGTGCGGCGCGCGGTGTCGGCGATGTCGCCGGTCGCCTGATCGAGCACGCGATGGTCGAACGCCTTCAGACGAATGCGGATATTGCTGTCCATGATCCCTACCGATGCGAAAGAGCGGGCTTTCCGGTTGCGATCGCGGTGAGCGGCAAGTGCGATCGGCTATCCGACCGGGCACTCGACCGTCCGCCGTGAAGGCGACCCTGGGCCGAAACAAACTCTGGGTTACGACAAGAGCGGAAAACCACCCCTGCCCTCACTAAAAGCAAACGGCCGACTCCGGTGTGCCCGGTGCCAGCCGATTCCCTCAAGGCGTGTGCCTATACGCATATGGCGGGGGTGCCGCAAGGGGTGGGTGCGGTTTTTGTTGAGCGGGATGGAACCAGGGCCCCCAACCCGGAAAACCCCTACCCCCGTTCAGCCTGAGCGAAGTCGAAGGCCACGGGAAAACAGCGACCGCCGGGCGTGCACTTCGACTTCGCTCAGTGCGAACGGGGTCAGACCGCCCTCACCCTTCCCACCCGCTGGCGCGGGCGGGCCCCTTCCCTCTCCCGGCGGGAGAGGGAGGGAGGCGCGTAGCGCCGGAAGGGTGAGGGTGTCGCGTCCCGGAAACCACATACGAAAAAGGCCGACCCCGTCGCCGGGGCCGGCCCTTTCCGAAGAAGTTTCAGGCTTTCGCCCGAGACTTACTTGTCGATCGAGCTGACGACGCCCGCGCCGACGGTACGGCCGCCTTCACGGATCGTGAAGCGCTGACCGATGTCCATGGCGATCGGAGCGATCAGCTTCACGCCCAGAGCGACGTTGTCGCCCGGCATGACCATCTCGGTGCCCTCGGGCAGCTCGACGGTGCCGGTCACGTCGGTCGTGCGGAAGTAGAACTGCGGACGATAGTTCGCGAAGAACGGGGTGTGACGGCCGCCTTCTTCCTTCGACAGGACGTACACTTCCGACTGGAAGTCGGTGTGCGGGGTGATCGAACCCGGCTTGGCCAGAACCTGACCACGCTCGACTTCGTCACGAGCGACGCCACGGATCAGCGCGCCGATGTTGTCGCCGGCCTGGCCCGAGTCGAGCAGCTTGCGGAACATTTCGACACCGGTGACGGTGGTCTTGCGGGTGTCGTTGATGCCGACGATCTCGACTTCTTCACCAACCTTGATGATGCCGGTTTCGACACGGCCGGTGACGACGGTGCCGCGACCCGAGATCGAGAACACGTCTTCGATCGGCATCATGAACGGCTTGTCGAGCGGACGCTCCGGCTGCGGGATGTATTCGTCGACCTGCTTCATCAGCTCGAGAACGGCATCCTTGCCGAACTTGTCGTTCGAACCCGACAGCGCGCAGGTCGCCGAACCCTTGACGACGGGGATGTCGTCGCCCGGGAATTCGTACGAGCTCAGCAGCTCGCGGATTTCCAGCTCGACCAGCTCGAGGATTTCCTCGTCGTCGACCAGGTCGACCTTGTTCATGAACACGACCATCGCGGGCACGCCGACCTGGCGGGCGAGCAGGATGTGCTCGCGGGTCTGCGGCATCGGGCCGTCGGTCGACGAAACGACGAGGATCGCGCCGTCCATCTGCGCCGCGCCGGTGATCATGTTCTTCACATAGTCGGCGTGGCCGGGGCAGTCGACGTGCGCATAGTGGCGCGCTTCGGTCTCATACTCGACGTGGGCGGTCGAGATGGTGATGCCGCGCTCACGCTCTTCCGGCGCCTTGTCGATGTTCGCGAAGTCCACCGCCGCGTTGCCGGCGACGTTGTCGGCCAGAACCTTGGTGATCGCTGCGGTCAGCGAGGTCTTGCCGTGGTCGACGTGGCCGATGGTGCCGATGTTGAGGTGCGGCTTGTTCCGCTCGAATTTTGCCTTTGCCATTTTCCTACCTTCTGAATCGAATTCGGTGCCGCATCCGAGGCCACGCGAACGCGGCCCCATAGCGGGTGTTTGAAGCGATTGCCAGCCCCTAGCGTGTCCGCGCCCCCAGTTGCCCCGAGGGCGCGACGGACGCTGTTAGGCCATCTTCGCCTTGACCTCGTCCGCAACATTCTGCGGCACTTCGTCATAGTGCGAGAACTGCATCGAGTACTGCGCACGACCCTGGGTGAACGAGCGGAGCGCGTTCACATAGCCGAACATGTTGGCCAGCGGGACCATCGCCTCGACCGTCTGCGCGTTGCCGCGCGTGTCGGTGCCCTGGATTTGGCCGCGACGGCTGTTCATGTCGCCGATGACGTCGCCCAGATAGTCTTCCGGGGTCACGACCTCGACCTTCATGACCGGCTCGAGCAGCGTGATGCCCGACTTCTGGGCCGCTTCGCGCATTGCGCCGCGGGCACAGATTTCGAACGCCAGCGCCGACGAGTCGACGTCGTGGTACGCGCCGTCATACAGCAGGACCTCGAAGTCGATGATCGGGAAGCCGACCAGCGAACCGGTTTCCGCGGTTTCACGGAAGCCCTTCTCGATCGCGGGGATATATTCCTTCGGAATGTTACCGCCCTTGATTTCGTCCTTGAAGACGAAGCCCGAACCACGCTCGCCCGGGGTCAGCTTGACCTTGACGCGGCCGAACTGGCCGGTGCCGCCCGACTGCTTCTTGTGCGTGTAGTCGATGTCGACCGGCTTCTTGAGGTATTCGCGATACGCCACCTGCGGCGCACCGACGTTCGCCTCGACCTTGAACTCGCGCTTCATGCGGTCGACCAGGATCTCGAGATGGAGCTCGCCCATGCCCTTGATGATGGTCTGGCCCGACTCGGCGTCCGAGGTCACGCGGAACGAGGGGTCCTCGCGCGCGAGACGATTGAGCGCGACGCCCATCTTCTCCTGGTCGGCCTTGGTCTTCGGCTCCACCGACAGCTCGATCACGGGCTCGGGGAATTCCATCCGCTCGAGGATGATCGGGGCGTTCTGCGCGCAGAGCGTGTCACCCGTGGTGGTGTCCTTGAGGCCCGCCAGAGCGACGATGTCGCCCGCATAGGCTTCCTGGATGTCCTCACGGCTGTTCGCATGCATGAGCAGCATGCGGCCGATCTTTTCCTTCTTGTCCTTGACCGAGTTCAGGACCTGCGACGAGGTCTCGAGCTTGCCCGAATAGATGCGAGCGAAAGTCAGCGAACCGACGAACGGGTCGTTCATGATCTTGAACGCCAGCGCCGAGAACGGCTCGGTGTCCGACGAAGGACGCTCGTCCGGCGTCTCGCCGTCGAGCTTCACGCCCTTGATGGCCGGAACGTCGAGCGGCGACGGCAGATAGTCGATGACCGCGTCGAGCAAGGGCTGCACGCCCTTGTTCTTGAACGCCGAGCCGCAGACCACGGGGACGAACGCCATTTCCAGCGTGCCCTTGCGGATCAGCGCCTTGAGTTCGGCGACCGAAGGCTCGTTGCCTTCCAGATACGCTTCCATCGCGGCGTCGTCCTGCTCGACGGCCATTTCGATCAGGTCGCTGCGATACTTGGCGGCCTTTTCCTTCAGGTCATCGGGGATGTCCTGATATTCGAACTTGGCGCCCAGCGATTCTTCGAGCCAGATGATCGCGCGGTTCTCGACCAGGTCGACCAGGCCCTTGAAGCCGCCCTCGATGCCGATCGGCAGATACAGGACCGCCGGACGCGCGCCCAGGCGCTCGATGATCGAGTTCACGCAGAAATAGAAGTCGGCGCCGGTGCGGTCGAGCTTGTTGACGAAGCACATGCGCGGCACGCCGTACTTGTCGGCCTGACGCCACACGGTTTCCGACTGCGGCTCAACACCCGCCACGCCGTCGAAGCAGGCGACCGCGCCGTCGAGCACGCGGAGCGAACGCTCCACTTCGATGGTGAAGTCGACGTGCCCGGGGGTGTCGATGATGTTGATGCGGTTGTCGTTCCAGAAACAGGTCGTCGCGGCCGACGTGATGGTGATGCCGCGCTCCTGCTCCTGCTCCATCCAGTCCATGGTGGCGGTGCCTTCGTGCACTTCGCCGATCTTGTAGGACTTGCCGGTGTAATAAAGAATGCGCTCGGTCGTGGTCGTCTTGCCGGCATCGATGTGCGCCATGATGCCGATGTTGCGATACTTCTCGAGCGGATGGCTGCGGGCCATGATCGATCTTCCTCAAGCGTAGGGGGGAGCCGGTTGGCCCGGCTCCCCCTTATATAGGCTGTTTGCGTGACCAGCGGAAGACCGCCGGCACCGCACCCCGAAAAGGTTGCGGCAGAGCGGAAAGGAATCCGGTCCGCCGCAAGGCCCTTACCAGCGGTAGTGCGAGAAGGCGCGATTCGCTTCCGCCATGCGGTGCGTATCTTCGCGCTTCTTGACCGCGTTGCCGCGGTTGTTCGCGGCGTCCATCAGCTCGCCCGACAGACGCGCGGCCATCGTGTTCTCCGAACGGGCGCGCGACGCGCCGATCAGCCAACGGATGGCCAGAGCCTGGGCACGCTCCGGACGGACTTCGACCGGGACCTGGTAGGTCGCACCGCCGACGCGGCGCGAACGGACTTCGATGCCCGGCTTGATGTTGTTCAGCGCATCGTGGAACACGCCGATCGGATCGCGCTTGGCGCGCGTCTCGACGGTTTCCAGGGCACCGTACACGATGGCTTCGGCCACGGACTTCTTACCGTCCAGCATGACCGAGTTCATGAACTTCGACAGGACCACATCCCCGAACTTGGGATCCGGCAGGATTTCCCGCTTTTCGGGACGACGACGACGAGCCATTCTCGTATTTCCTTACAAAACTTCAGCCTTTGGTGGTCGAGGAGCCTCAGTTGAGGCCCGACCGGCTTACTTCGGACGCTTCGCGCCGTACTTCGAGCGGGACTGCTTGCGATCCTTCACGCCCTGCGTGTCGAGGACGCCGCGCAGCACGTGGTAGCGCACGCCGGGAAGGTCGCGCACACGGCCGCCGCGGATGAGCACCACCGAGTGCTCCTGCAGGTTGTGGCCTTCGCCCGGGATGTACGAGATGACTTCGCGGCTGTTGGTCAGACGGACCTTGGCCACCTTGCGAAGTGCCGAGTTCGGCTTCTTCGGGGTCGTCGTGTAGACACGGGTGCAAACGCCGCGCTTCTGCGGGTTCTGCTCCATTGCAGGGACCTTGGACTTGGCCTTCTGCAGTTCGCGGCCCTTGCGGACCAGCTGGTTGATCGTCGGCATTGAAGCCTTCACCTTTCCATGAGGTTACTTTGCTGGAGCCATCACAGCACTTAGGAATACAAAAAGGGGCCATCGCGGCTTGCGCCCGGCCCATATTCGCATCCAGCAATGTTCAAGCTTGCCCGACGGACATGTCCCGATTCCCGAGAAATCCCCTTCGTGCAGCGGCGGCCTATACGCGGGAGTCGCCCTGGGGTCAATGTCGCGCCCTGCACGGCACCCGAGGCATCGGGCGAGCGATTCCACGAAAATAGTGAAACAGCCTATTGCCCTGCCCGATCAGCCGGGCTAATGGCGGCCGCCTCGCAGGAGTGTAGCTCAGTTGGTAGAGCATCGGTCTCCAAAACCGAGGGCCCACGGTTCGAGTCCGTGCACTCCTGCCACTTTCCCGACATCGCCGGAATGATCGCGCCACCTCTGCGGTGAGCGCCACGCTGCACCTGCCGTCCGAGAAGCCCCCGCCACGACACGCGTCATCCCAGTGAAATCCGGGATCGTTGGCCGCAAGGGGCTCCTACGGCAAAAGACCCCAGCCTGCGCTGGGGTGACAACAGGCTACTGGGGATTTCAGTTTACCGGCCGCCGCCCAACGCCCGGCGGAGTCGCGGAGTCCACCTCGTCGATCTCGTCGCCGCGATGGCCGCCACCGGCGCCTGCCCCGCTGCCATGGACTTCGCCCGTCTTCGGATCGACCGTGGCGCGCCTGCCATCGTCATCGGACAGGCTGGTGCCGGCATTGCCCTCACCCGGTACCGGCGGGGTGGTCGTCACGCTGCCCGAGGGCTCCGCCCGGCCCATCGCGTGCTCGTCGGCGCGATGATAGTCCTGGCCCGTATAGCCACCATCGCGATCGAAGGGCCGAGGGTCGCGCTTTTCCTGCTCGGACATGGATGATCTCCTTTGCCCGGACTCAACGGGGCAAGGGTGACGCCGTTCCCCGTCATGCAAAAGGGGCGCCCACCCGGTCGGTGGACGCCCCTTTCGTCAAGCCGAAGCGTGCCGATCAGCTGCGGAACAGCGAGTGCGGATCGATGATGTCGCCATGCCCGATCGAATCCGAATCGCGGCTCTGCTGATCGCGCTCGGCACGCAGCGAGGCGAGCAGCGCTTCGCGGTCGCCCTCCAGGCGGGTGTCGGTCGGCTGCGCATCGGCATTGCCGCCGGTCGCCTTCGCCGCCTTGGCCACCGCCGAGTCGAGCTCGCGCTGGGTGGTCAGGCCCAGCGTCACCGGGTCCTTCGGCGTGATGTTGGCGATGTTCCAGTGGCTGCGGTCGCGGATCGCGGCGATCGTGGTGCGGGTGGTGCCGATCAGGTTGCTGATCGCGCCGTCCGAGATTTCCGGATGGTTGCGGATGATCCAGGCGATGCCGTCGGGCTTGTCCTGCCGCTTGCTGACCGGCGTGTAGCGCGGCCCCTTGGTCCGGCGGACCTGCTCGGGGCCCTTGGTCATCTTCATGCGATAATCGGGATTGGCCTGCGCCTTCTCGATCTCGCTCTGCGTCACTTCGTGCGCGCGGACCGGATCGCGGCCGGTCAACTTGGTCGCCGCCGTGTCGTCGGCGATCGCCTGCACTTCCAGGATATGAAGGCCGCAGAAATCCGCAATCTGCTCGAAGGAGAGCGAGGTGTTGTCGACCAGCCAGGAAGCGGTCGCATGGGGCATGAGCGGCTGGGCCACGGGGATCACTCCAGTCGGAAAATAAAAGGGCCGCCCCTCATCGGAGCGGCCGTAGCGGCGGCAAATCTAATGCGAGCCGCCTCCAAGAGCAAGGTGCGGCGCCACAAAGTGACCGAAACAGTGTCTCATACGCCCCTGCCCTTGCCCCGTCCAGCACCCCGGCGGCCCCGCCTCGCATCAATTATCGTCGTCGAATCGTCCGAAGGGCAGAAGCTGCGAGGCCAGCCTGCGGGTTGCGGGACCATCGCCCGCGCGCACCGGCGTCAGCACGGCGATGGCGGCGCGTTGCAGGATGCGGTCGATTGGCGTCACCGTCGCGGCATGCGCCGCCGCCTCGGCCAGTGCGCGGCCACGCGGGTCGCGCGGATCGAGCTCCAGCCGCAGCAGCGCCGCCAGTCCGGGGAACAAGGCCCGGTCGCCGCCGAGCGCGATCGCCCGGTCGAGCAGGGCGAAGCCCGCCCCCCGCTGCGCCCCGAGCGCCGCGCGCCCGACGATCGCCCCCAGCTTCTTGACCGCGCCGATATGCCAGGCGCCCAGCGCCAGCTGCGCCTCGGCGTCGCGGGGATTCTCCGCGATCAGCGCCTCGAACTGACGCCGCGCGGCGAGCGCGTCGGTGCGGTTGCCGGTCAGCTTGGCGCGGTAGCCCAGCGCGGTGGCGCGCATCAGCAGCGCCTCGTGGTCGTCGGGGCTGTGCTTGAGCATATTGCCGGCGGTCGCATAGGCCAGCGTCACCCGGCGCAACGCGCTCGCCTCGTCGGTATCGGCGAAGGAAGCCTGGGTCAGGATGTCGCGCGCCGACTGGGCAGCGGCGGGTATCGCCGCCATATTGCCCGCCATCACGATCCCGGCGGCCAGCCCCCATCGCAGCATTCGCATCCCCCTTGGCCAATCGTGCAGACCGAACGGATCGGGCCGACCCGGCCGATTCGCTCGTCCGATCCGTTACCCCGGTCGATCACAGTCCGAAATGGGCAGATCGGATTATTCGCCGATCGTCAGGACGATCTTGCCCATATGGTCGCCCGCTTCCATCCGGCGATGCGCGTCCGCGGCCTGCACCAGCGGAAAGCTGCGATCGATGACCGGGCGCAGCCGCCCTTCCTCGACATGCGGCCAGACGATCCGCGCCAGCTCGTCGGCGACCATCGCCTTGAACTCGGCATCCCGGCCGCGCAGCGTCGATCCGGTCAGGATCAGGCGGCGACGCATCACCTCCCAGAGCGGGATTTCGGCCTTCGCGCCGCGCTGTACCGCGATCGAGACATGCCGCCCCTCCTCGCCCAGGCATTTCAGGTTGCGCGGCACATAATCGCCGCCGACCATGTCGAGGACGATGTCCACACCCTTGCCGCCGGTGAAGGCCTGGACCGCCTCGACGAAATCCCCGGTGCGATAGTTGATCGCCCTGGCCGCGCCGAGCTTTTCGGCGGCCGCGCATTTGTCGTCCGATCCGGCGGTGACGATCACCGTCAGGCCGAACAGCTTGCCCAGCAGGATCGCCATGGTGCCGATGCCGCTGGTCCCGCCATGGACGAGCAGCGTCTCGCCCTCGCGGGCATAGGCGCGCTCGAAGACATTGGTCCACACGGTGAACAGCGTCTCGGGCAGCGCCGCCGCCTGCACCATCGACAGGCCGTTGGGCACGGGCAGGCAGTGCTCGGCCACCGCCACCGCATATTCGGCATAGCCGCCGCCGCCGATCAGCGCGCAGACCGGCTGGCCCAGCAGCTCGGGCCCGACGCCCTCGCCGATCGCGACGACCTCGCCCGCGACTTCCAGACCGGGGATGGAGGGCGCGCCCGGCGGCGGCGGATAGAGCCCCTGGCGCTGCATCACATCGGGCCGGTTGACCCCGGCGGCGGCGATCCGGATCAGCACTTCGCCCGCACCGGGCCGCGGGGTCGGCCGACGGGTCGGGACCAGCACCTCCGGCCCGCCCGCCGCTTCGGGATCGATCGCGGTCATCATCTCGGGGAGATCACCGATCCCCATCACGTCGTTATCCGCGTGCACCGATTACCGCCCCTTCGTGAACGTCGCCATGTCGCCCCGTTATTGACATCGGCGGCGACCGGGTCAACGCTGCATCCCGATATGGAACAGGACGACTCCCCGATCCGCATTCCCGACAGCCTGACCATGCTGGTCCGGACCGATCTCGATCCGCTCTCGCTCGCCGAGCTGGAGACGCGGATCGCGGTGCTGGAGCAGGAGATCGAACGGACCCGCCGCCACATCGACCGCGCCGCACTCCACCGCGCCAGCGCCGACGCGCTGTTCAAGCGGTGACGCAAGGGGGGCCCCACCCGGCGCGCACGCTCCGAGGCGGTCCCATATTTTCGTTCGCGCGATACGCTTTGTTCAGCCGCCGCGCGTTACACCCGCTTGATGCCGGGGCGAACCATCCCGACATTGGTCGAAACGAGGCGTCAGTCCATGGCGCTTCGGAAGGAGTATCGTAGATGCCATCTTTCGCCCCCGCGCTCGAGACCACGCTTCACAAGGCGCTGGAAGCCGCGACCGTGCGGCGCCACGAATATGCCACGCTGGAGCACCTCCTCCTCGCGCTGATCGACGACGACCATGCCTCCAAGGTGATGGAGGCATGCCATGTCGACCTGGGCGAGCTGAAGGCGACGGTCGCCCAGTATCTCGACACCGAACTCGACGCGCTGAAGGTCGAGGCGGCGACCGACCCCTCCCCCACCAGCGGGTTCCAGCGCGTCGTCCAGCGCGCGATCCTGCACGTCCAGTCCTCGGGCCGCGACGAGGTGACCGGCGCGAACGTGCTGGTCGCCTTGTTCTCCGAACGCGAATCCTATGCCGTCTATTTCCTCCAGCAGCAGGATATGAGCCGCCTGGACGCGGTCAGCTTCATCAGCCACGGCGTCGGCAAGGGTAGTGCGACAAGCGAGTCGACCCCGCCCAAGGGCGTCGAGGAGGAAAAGCCCGCCAAGCCTACTGAGAAGGGCAAGGGTGAAAGCGCGCTCAAGCAGTTCACCGTCGACCTCAACGAAAAGGCCAAGCTGGGCAAGGTCGATCCGCTGATCGGGCGCGGGCCCGAGGTGGACCGTACCGTCCAGATCCTGTGCCGCCGGTCGAAGAACAACCCGCTCTATGTGGGCGATCCCGGCGTCGGCAAGACCGCCATCGCCGAAGGGCTGGCGCGCAAGATCATCGAGGGCAATGTGCCCGAGGTGCTGCTGAACGCCGTCATCTACTCGCTCGACATGGGCGCGCTGCTGGCGGGCACGCGGTATCGCGGCGATTTCGAGGAGCGACTGAAGGCGGTCGTCAACGAGCTGGAGAAGCTGCCCCACGCGGTGCTCTTCATCGACGAGATCCACACCGTCATCGGCGCTGGCGCGACCAGCGGCGGGGCGATGGATGCGTCGAACCTGCTCAAGCCCGCTCTGTCGGGCGGCACGATCCGCTGCATCGGCTCGACGACCTATAAGGAGTTCCGCAACCACTTCGAAAAGGACCGCGCGCTGCTGCGCCGGTTCCAGAAGATCGACGTGAACGAGCCGACGATCGAGGACACGATCAAGATCCTGGCGGGGCTCCGCTCGGCGTTCGAGGATCACCATCAGGTCAAGTACACGCCCGACGCGATCAAGTCGGCGGTCGAGCTGTCGGCGCGCTACATCAACGACCGCAAGCTACCCGACAAGGCGATCGACGTGATCGACGAAGTGGGCGCGATGCAGATGCTGGTGCCGGTCAGCAAGCGTAAGAAGACGATCACCCCCAAGGAGATCGAGGCCGTGATCGCCACCATGGCGCGCATCCCGCCCAAGAGCGTGTCGACCGACGACCGCCAGCAGCTGGAGACGCTGGAGACCGATCTCAAGCGGGTGGTGTTCGGCCAGAATGCCGCGATCGAGAATCTGTCCTCGGCGATCAAGCTTAGCCGGGCGGGCCTGCGCGATCCCGACAAGCCGATCGGCAACTATCTGTTCACCGGCCCCACCGGCGTCGGCAAGACCGAGGTTGCACGGCAGCTGGCGACGATCCTGGGCATTCCGCTCCAGCGGTTCGACATGTCCGAATATATGGAGCGTCACTCGGTCAGCCGTCTGATCGGTGCCCCTCCGGGCTATGTCGGCTATGACCAGGGTGGGCTGCTGACCGATGCGGTCGACCAGAATCCGCATTCGGTGCTGCTGCTCGACGAGATCGAGAAGGCGCATCCCGATCTGTTCAACATCCTGTTGCAGGTGATGGACAATGGAAAGCTGACCGATCACCACGGCAAGACGGTCGATTTCCGCAACACGATCATCATCATGACGACCAATGCGGGCGCCGCCGACATGGCGCGCGAGACGGTCGGGTTCGGCAACCTCACCCGCGAGGGCGAAGACGAGCAGGCGGTGCAGAAGATGTTCTCGCCGGAATTCCGCAACCGCCTCGATGCGATCGTACCCTTCGGCTATCTCCCGCCCGAGGTCGTGGCGCGGGTGGTGGATAAGTTCATCCTCCAGCTCGAACTGCAACTGGCCGATCGTCACGTCCATATCAGTCTGGACGAAGCGGCGAAGAGCTGGCTCACCGAAAAGGGCTATGACCGCCTGTATGGCGCGCGTCCGATGGGCCGTTTGATCCAGGAGAAGATCAAGCAGCCGCTGGCCGAGGAACTGCTGTTCGGCAAGCTGGTCCATGGCGGCGAGGTGACGGTGAGGATGAAGGACGGCGCGCTGTCCTTCGCGATCGAACCCGCCGCGCCGAAGAAGCCGCGCAAGAAGGGCGGCAAGCCGGCGGAAGTCGACGCAGGCTGATCGCCGACATGATCGGGCCGGGTGACATCACCCGGCCCTTTTTTCGGGTGTCCGTGCGAAGGGCCGATGCGGCGGCTTTCCCAGATCAAACCGTTAACCACACACTCATAAAATTTAAGCCGAATTTAAATTAAGCCATGATATGGTCCGCGCCATGGGTGGTGGATGGCTGACCAGGATTGGCACGCTGATTCTGGCGATCATGCTGGGCCTTGTGCCATTGTCCGCCGCGCGGGCACAGGTGGGCCAACCGCTGACCACCTGTATCCGGCCCATCCACCCCGGCGATACGCCGCAGGCGATGCTGGCAGCCCCGCAGCGTTTCGACTGCCGAAGCGACCAGTCCTCTTATGGTGTCGGCGACTATTGGGTGCTCTCCCAGCCGCTGCCGGTGATTGCCGGCGATCCGCGCGTTCGGCTGGCGGTCCGCTTCGCCAGCACCTGGCAGGACGCGACGACCCTGCATATCCTCTATGCCGACGGCCAGATGCGCCGGGTCGCCTATACCAGCGCGACCACCTCTCCCTATCTGCTGCTGGGCGCGATGATCGGCGTCCCCCTGCCGCGCGAGGGGGCGCGGCCGGTCCGCATCCTGTGGGAGGCGCATGGCGCGGCGAACATGCGCGGCGTCGTGCGCGGCGCGCGTCTGGCCCGTCATGGCGACATGCTGGCGACCGAATCCTCGCTGGGGCTGATCTATGGCCTGATCATGGGGATGGTGATCGGACTGGCGGTCTATAATCTCGCGCTCTGGCCCGCGCTGCGCCAGCCGCTCCAGCCCGTCTATTGCCTGTTGCTGTTCTTCATCACCGGCTATGCGCTGGCGTCGTCGGGGCTGATCGGCCAGTGGCTGCCCTGGCTGGACAATAACGAGCGGCACCGATGGAACGCCATCATGCTGGGCGGGGTCGCGCTGACCCTGGTCATCTTCGCGCGCCACTTCTTCGAGCGGAAGGTGTTCGAGGGCTGGCTGGACCGGTTGGCGATCATGTCGTTCGTGCTGATCGCCATTCCCAACGTCGCCTTCGCGCTGCTCGCGCCGCGCTGGATCCTGCCGCTCGACCAGGCCGTGGTCTTCGGCTTCCTCATCCTGTTGTTCTTCCTGATCGCGGTGCTGGTCCAGGCCTGGCGGCGACGGAGCAATTTCCTCTGGGCCTTCGCCTTCGCATGGGGCGCGCCGATCGTTTTTGCCATGTTCCGGCTGCTCCACGCCGCGCATCTGATCGCCTGGCGACCATGGATCGACCAGTCGACGGTGCTGTCGATGGGGGCCGAGGCGCTGATCGCCAGCCTGGGCGTCGCCTATCGCATCTATCTGCTCAGCCGCGACCGCGACCTGGCGCGCGCCGACGAGCGGGTCGCGCGGCGGCTGGCGGATACCGATTCGCTGACCGGGCTGTTCAACCGCCGCGCCTTTCTCGACCAAGCCATCGGGCGCAGCGGGCCGCAGACGCTGATCCTGGTCGATATCGATCATTTCAAGCGGATCAACGACCAGCTGGGCCATGACGGCGGCGACGAGGTCCTCCGCGGCTTTGCGCATGCGCTGGTCGATCTGGTCGGCCCCGACACGCTGATCGCCCGGATCGGCGGCGAGGAGTTCGCGCTGCTGACCGACGCCGCGCGTGGACCGGACATCGACCAGCTGCTCGCCCGGCTGCGCGAGGTCGCCTATCCCTCGGGGCTGAAGGTCACCGCCAGCCTGGGGCTGTGCACCGGCCCGATGCTGGACGAGACGGACTGGAGGGCGATCTACCGCGAGGCGGATCAGGCGCTCTACGCCGCCAAGAATTGCGGGCGCGATAGGGCGTGCCGGGGCCGCTCCCTCCCGATGACCGGCGGGATGGCGGAAAGCCGCCCCGCAGCCCCCTTGCCGCTCGTCCGGACACGGCCTAGACCGGCGCGCGGGGAGACGGGGGCGTGCGCGAACGGCGGATCGTGATGGGAATGGCGGTGCTGGCGCTGGTCGCGCTCGCCTATCGCCATCCGACCGCCGATATCCGCCTCATCACCCATGACCTGACCGACCGGTCGCCGCGCCGGGTGCAGGCGGCGGTCGATCTGGGGCTGCTCAGCGTCTCGTTCCTCTACACCTGGACCGTCGACCGACTCCGATAGGGACAGGCGCGGCATAAGGATGGATCAAGCATCCTTGCGCGCGCCGGATGCGTGCCGCATAGCGACGTCATGGATACGCCCATCGAAGAACTGACGTTCGAGGACGCCCTCAAGGAACTGGAGAGGATCGTCGGCCGACTGGAAAGCGGCGAAGCGACGCTCGACGAATCGATCCGCCTCTATGAGCGCGGCGACCGTCTGCGTCAGCGTTGCGCCGAGCGGCTCGACGCCGCCCAGGCCCGGATCGAGGCGATCCGCCTCGACGCCGAAGGCAAGGCTGCGGGCACCCGCCCGTTCCAGGCGGGTTGAGCGTGACGCTGACCGCCACGACCCTGTCGGGCGCGCTGGCCGAGGTCGCCAAGGATATCGACCGCCGCTTCGCGCAGGTGCTGGCCGATCCGGGCGATCCCCGCGCCTCGCTCTATGCCGCGATGCGCCATGCCGCGATCGGCGGGGGCAAGCGGCTGCGCCCGCTCCTCGTCTTCGCCACCGCGCATCTGTTCGACGTGGACCGCGACTGTGCGGGCTGGGTCGCGACCGCGCTGGAGGCGATCCATGTCTATTCGCTGATCCATGACGATCTGCCCGCGATGGACGATGACGACCTACGGCGCGGCAAGCCGACCGTCCACAAGGCGTTCGACGAGGCGACCGCGATCCTGGCGGGCGACTGCCTCCACGCGCTGGCCTTCGAGATACTGGCCGATCCGTCGACCCATGCCGATCCCTTCGTCCGGTCCGAATTGATCCTCGACCTCGCCCGCGCCTCGGGCCCCAGCGGCATGGCGGGCGGGCAGATGATGGACCTGGAGGCCGAGCGGCAAGTGTTCGACCTCGCCACCGTCACCCGGCTCCAGCAGATGAAGACCGGCGCGCTGATCTGCGCCGCGGTCGAGGCGGGCGCGATCCTGGGACGCGTCGCGCCCGAGGGCCGCATCCATCTGCGCGGCTATGCGCACGACCTGGGTCTGGCCTTCCAGATCGCCGACGACCTGCTCGACGCCGAGGGGGACGAGGCGGCGGCGGGCAAGAAGCTGCGCAAGGACGAGGACGCGGGCAAGGCCACCTTCCTCAGCCTGCTCGGCGTCGAGCGCGCGCGCGAACAGTGCCGGATGCTGGTCGCCCAGGCGATCGAGCATTTGCGCGACTACGGCCCCGAGGCCGACCTGCTCCGCGCCATCGCCGCCTATGTCGTGGAGCGCGACCGATGACCCGGATCGGCGTCTATCCCGGCACCTTCGACCCCGTCACGCTGGGCCATATGGACATCATCCGGCGCGGCGCGAAGCTGGTCGACCGGCTGGTGATCGGCGTCACCACCAATCCCTCCAAGTCGCCCATGTTCACGCTGGACGAGCGGATGGAGATGGTCCGCCGCGAGGTCGCCGGTGTGGCGGGCGAGATTCATGTCGTCGCCTTCGATTCGCTGCTGATGGACTTTGCCGAGCGCGAGGGCGCCAAGGTCATCGTCCGGGGCCTGCGCGCGGTCGCCGATTTCGAATATGAATATCAGATGGCGGGGATGAACCAGCAGATCAATCCGCGCGTCGAGACCGTCTTCCTGATGGCCGATGTCGCGCTGCAACCCATCGCCAGCCGCCTGGTCAAGGAGATCGCGCTCTATGGCGGCAATATCGCCAAGTTCGTGACCCCCGCGGTGCGCGAGGATGTCGTCGCGCGGGTCGAGAAGATCGGCCGCAAGGGATCTTAGGATCCTCCCCGGCACGGGGAGGTGGCAGGGCGCAGCGCTGACGGAGGGGGCTCTCCGCAACCGGCGTCCTTTGCCGCACACCCCCTCCACCATCGCTTCGCAACGGTCCCCTCCCCGTGCCGGGGAGGAGTTGATCCTCGAAAAGGTTCAGATTGGCGCAAGGGGCGATTTGCTCTACAGCCTCCCCATTCCTTTCCTTGTCGTAGAGATGTGATGCGCGTTCTCGCCGCTCTTGCCATGATGATGGCCAGCCTGATCGCCGTTCCGGCACAGGCCCAAAGCAGGTCCCAGGCCCAGCCCAAATTCACCACTCCCGCCAAGGCGGCACAGGTGCTGGAGGACAATGTCACCGGCCGGCCGGCCCCGCCGCCCGTCACCGACAAGGAGAATCTCTGGCTGCTCGACCTGTCGACCGGCGGCCGGGTGACGATCTGGCTGCGTCCCGATGTCGCGCCCAAGATGGTCGAGCGGATCAAGACGCTGACCCGTCGCCATTTCTATGACGGGCTGACCTTCCACCGCGTGATCGACGGCTTCATGGCGCAGGGCGGCGACCCCAAGGGCGACGGCACCGGCGGGTCGGACCTGCCCAACGTTCCCGCCGAGTTCAACTATCTGCCGCATGTCCGCGGATCAGTCGCCGCCGCGCGCGCCGACGATCCCAACAGCGCCAATAGCCAGTTCTACATCGTCTTCCAGCCGCGCTTCTCGCTCGACAAGAAGTACACGGTGTTCGGCCGGGTGATCGACGGCATGCAATATGTCGACAAGATCGAGCGTGGCGAGCCGCCCGCGAACCCCAGCCGGATCGTCCACGCCTATGTCGCGGCCGACAATCCCCCCGCCTATGTCCCCGCCCCCGTCGCCGCCCCCAGCCTGGGCGCGCCGGTGACGCTGCCCGGCGCGGCCCCTGCGACGAAACCCGCGCCCCGGCCCGCTCCGGCCCGTCGTTCCGCCCCCAAGGCGGCCCCGGCCAAGAAGGCGGCAACGGCCACCAAGTGAACGTAGATCTCTTCGACTTCGCGCTGCCGCCCGAGCGGATCGCGCTTTACCCGGCCTCCCCGCGCGATTCGGCGCGGATGCTGGTCCTCGACGGCGACGCCACCCGTGACGAGCGGGTGAGCGACCTGCCCGCCGCGCTGCGCCCCGGCGACCTGCTGGTCTTCAACGACACCCGCGTCATCCCCGCCCAGCTGGAGGGGATACGCGGCGAGGCGAAGATCGGCGCGACGCTGCACAAGCGCGAGGGGGCGCGGCGCTGGCGCGCCTTCATCCGCAACGCCAAGCGGCTGCGCGACGGCGACGTGATCGACTTCGGCGCCGGGGTCAGCGCGACCGCGCGCGATCGGGCCGAGGACGGCAGCTTCGCGCTGGACTTTGCCGGGGACGAGCCGGTCGAGCTGCTGCTGGAGCGGGCGGGCACCATGCCGCTGCCCCCCTATATCGCGCAGAAGCGGGGCGTGACCGAGAAGGACGCCGACGACTATCAGACGATGTTTGCCAACGAGCCCGGCGCGGTCGCCGCGCCCACGGCGGCGCTGCACTTCACGCCCGGCCTGCTCGAATCGCTGGCGGCCGCAGGGATCGAACATGCCACGCTGACCCTGCATGTCGGTGCGGGCACCTTCCTGCCGGTCAAGGCCGACGACACGGTCGATCACAAGATGCACGCCGAATGGGGCCGCATCGACGCCGCCACCGCCGACCGGCTGAACGCCGTCAAGGCGCGCGGCGGCCGGGTGATCGCGGTCGGCACCACCTCGCTCCGGCTGATCGAGAGCGCGGCCGGAGAGGACGGCGTGATCCGTCCGTTCGAGGGCGACACGGCGATCTTCATCACGCCGGGCTATCGCTTTCGCGGGATCGACGGGCTGATGACCAATTTCCACCTGCCGCGCTCGACCCTGTTCATGCTGGTCTCGGCACTGATGGGGCTGGATCGGATGCAGGCGGCCTATGCCCATGCGATCGCGCACGCGTATCGCTTCTATTCCTATGGCGACGCCTCGCTGTTGCTGCCGGGGCCGCGCGCATGATCCTGCTGGCGCTGCTGCTCCAGGCGGCGACGCCGGTGCCGGGGGCGAACGAGACGGTGACCGTCACCGCGCGCCCCGCGCCCTTCGCCCAGACCCCGGCGACGATGGTGGTCGAGCCGGTGGCGATGATGATCGCCGCCTTCGACGTGGACGGCGACGGAAAGACCACGCGCGAGGAGATGGAGGCGGGGGTCAAGCGATCCTACGACGCCATCGACACCGCGCATCAGGGGTCGATCGGCTATCTCCAGTTCGCCGACTGGGCCGAACGCTGGCTGGGCGACCGCAACGCGCTGCCCAGCCCGTTCGATGTCGACAAGGACAATGACAACCGCATCACCCTGCCCGAGTTGCAGGCGCATTTCTCGCGCCTGTTCTCGCGCTTCGATCGCGACCATGACGGCGCGATCAGCCGCGCCGAGGCGCTGACCATCCGCACCATTCCCGCCGACGCCAATGGCCCCACCGGCCCGCTCGCGCCCCGAGACAGAAGAAAATGACCGCCCGCTTCTCCTTTGCCATCCACGCCACCGACGGTCGCGCCCGCACCGGCACCATCACCATGAAGCGCGGTGAGATCCGCACCCCCGCCTTCATGCCCGTCGGCACCGCCGCCACCGTCAAAGCGATGAAGCCCGGCGACGTGCGCGCCAGCGGGGCGGACATCATCCTGGGCAACACCTATCACCTGATGCTGCGCCCCGGCGCGGAGCGGGTGAACCGGCTGGGGGGGCTGCACGGCTTCATGGGCTGGGACCGGCCGATCCTGACCGATTCGGGCGGCTATCAGGTGATGAGCCTGGCCGACCTGACCAAGCGGTCCGAGGACGGCGTGTCGTTCAAGAGCCATCTCGACGGCACCCGCCATATGCTCAGCCCCGAACGATCGATCGAGATCCAGCGGCTGCTGGGCTCGAACATCGTCATGGCGTTCGACGAGCTGGTCCCGACCACCTCCTCGCGCGAGGTGCAGGCCGCCGCGATGGAACGCTCGATGCGCTGGGCCAGGCGCAGCCGCGATGCCTTCGACGCGGGCGGGCAGCATGCCGAGGACAATGCGATCTTCGGCATCCAGCAGGGTGCGCTCAACGAAGGGTTCCGCAAGGCGTCGGCCGACGCGCTGATCGATATCGGGTTCGACGGCTATGCGATCGGCGGCCTGGCGGTCGGCGAGGGACAGGAGGCGATGTTCGGCTGCCTCGACTTCGCACCGGGTCAGTTGCCGGTCGAGAAGCCCCGCTATCTGATGGGTGTGGGCAAGCCGACCGACATCGTGGGTGCCGTGGAGCGCGGGGTCGACATGTTCGACTGCGTGCTGCCGACGCGTTCGGGGCGCACGGGGCAGGCCTTCACCCGCTCGGGGCCGATCAACATCCGCAATGCGCGGTTCGCCGAGGATCAGGGGCCGCTCGATCCTGCCTGCGGTTGCCCGGTCTGCGCGCAATATAGCCGCGCCTATCTGCATCACCTGGTCCGCGCGGGCGAGATCCTGGGCGCGATGCTGATGACCGAGCATAATATCTGGTTCTATCAGCAGATGATGGCCGATCTGCGCGGCGCGATCGCCGGGGGGCGGCTCACGGCCTTTGCGGACGACTTCCGGGCGCGCTACGCTGCCAAGGAATAAGCTGGTCGAGTAGGAGAGTAACATGACCGATCATACCGAAGACGCCCCCAACGAAATTCTTGCCGCCGCCAAGGAGGCCAAGGAGCATGCCGTCGCCGCGGCCGAAGCCGCCGCCGACTCGGTGAAGGACAAGACGCGCAACTGGCCGCTGGGCAAGATCGGTCTGGGCGTCGGCATCGGATCGGCCGCGATCGCCGCCGCCGTTCTCTACGGCAACCGCAACAAGTCCAAGTAACCCGCACTCCATCAAGAGGGTCTTCATGCGCCTTTTCCGTGCCGCGCTCCTGCTCGGCGTCGCCGCCCCTCCCTCGCTGGCGGGGGCACAGACCGCCGCTGCTCAAGGTGAACAGGGGGCGCGCACGGAAAGCGTGAAGCCGATCGCCTTCACCACGCGCACCTTGCCCAACGGGCTGCGCGTCTATGCCATTCGCGACACGACGACGCCCAATGTCTCGGTCCAGGTCTGGTATGATGTCGGGTCGAAGGACGATCCCAAGGGCCGCTCGGGCTTTGCGCACATGTTCGAGCATCTGATGTTCAAGGCGACGCGCAACCTCGTCCCCGAACAGATGGATCGCCTGACCGAAGACGTTGGCGGCTATAACAACGCCTCCACCGCCGACGACTATACCAATTATTTTGAGGTGGTGCCCGCCAACCACCTGCAACGCCTGCTCTTCGCCGAGGCGGACCGGATGGCCGCGCTGGTGGTCGAGCCCAAGAGCTTCGCCAGCGAGCGCGACGTTGTGAAGGAGGAACTGCGCCAGCGCACCCTCGCCCAGCCTTATGGCAAGCTGTTCTCCATCTATTATCCCAAGCTGGCCTATACCACGCATCCCTATGCGCGGCCGGGCATCGGCAGCCTGGAGGAGCTGGAATCGGCGGGCATCGACGATGTCCGCGCCTTCCATGCGACCTATTACCGGCCCGACAATGCCGTGCTGGTCGTGTCGGGCAATTTCGATCCTGCGCAGCTCGACCGCTGGGTCGACCAGTATTTCGCGGGCATCAAGCGCCCCGCCGGTCCGATTCCGCGCGTGACGGTCGCAGAACCAGCACGGACGGCGGCGGTGTCGCGCACCGCTTATGACGCCAATGTGCCGCTTCCCGCGGTCCTCATCAGCTATCACATCCCGCCCGAGCGAAGCGCCGACACGCCCGCGCTGATGGTGCTGAACGCGATCCTGTCGGCGGGCGAAAGCTCGCGGCTGTACGAGACCCTGGTGTATCGCGACCAGCTGGCGCAATCGGCCGCGACCTTCCTCGACACCAAACAGTCGACCGGCAACCTCGTCGCCTATGCGATGATGGCCAGCGGCAAACCGGTGGCCGAGGGCGAGGCCGCGCTGAAGCGCGAGATCGCCCGCCTGCGCGACCAGCCCGTCAGCGCGACCGAATTGGCCGAGGCGAAGAACGAATTGCTGACCAGCGCGCTCAAGCAGCGCGAGACGGCCGAGGGCAAGGCCAGCCTGATCGCCAACAGCGTCATCGTCGATGGCGATCCCCATGCCGCCGATCGCCAGATCGCCGCAATCCAGACGGTGACCGCCGCCGACATCCAGCGCGTGGCGCGCGCCTATCTGAAGGATCAGCAGAGCGCGACGATCCGCTACCTCCCCGACTCGGACCGCCCGGCCAATGTCCGGGAAATGCCGATCGAACTGGCGCCGACCGTCCAGACCGCCGCGCTGACCCCGCCCGCCGACATCCCGGTCGTGACCCCGGCGCCCGAGGGGCAGCGCATCCTGCCCCCCGCCCCCGGCGCGCCGATCGCGCCCGTCCTGCCCCAGCCGGTCGAGACGCGGCTGGCCAATGGCGTGCGCGTCGTGACGGTCGAGCGGCACGACCTGCCGCTGGTCACCGCCTCGCTGGTCGCGCTGGGCGGTGCGGCGACCGATCCGACGGGCAAGGCCGGGGCGAGCAGCCTATCCGCCGAATTGATGACCAAGGGCACCACAACCCGCTCCGCCACGCAGATCGCGCGCGCGGTCGAAAGCGTCGGCGGATCGATCGCCAGCAGCGCCACCGATGACGGCGCGACCATCGACCTGACCGTCCCCTCGGCGCAGATCGACACCGCGATGACCATCTTGGCCGATGTCGCCACCCACCCGGCCTTCGCCGCCGACGAGATCGAGCGCGCGCGGACCCAGTCGATCGACGGGCTGAACGTGGCGATGAAGAATCCGGCGCAACTGTCCGCGATGGTCGCCGACCGGGTGGTGTACGGCTCGCGCGCCTATGGCCAGCCCCTGTCGGGCACGCCCGCCTCGCTCAAGGCACTGACCCGCGCCGACCTGACCGCCGCCTATGCGCGCAGTTGGAAGCCCGGACAGGCCACGCTGCTGCTGGTCGGCGACATCACCCCGGCGCGGGCCCGGCAGGTGGCCGAGCATTATCTGGGCAACTGGCGCGCCCCCGGCGTCTCGGCCGCCGCGCCCCGCCCGGCCGAACCCGCCTTCCCCGCGCCGCGCGTCGTCGTCATCGACATGCCCGATGCCGGACAGGCCGGGGTCGTCGTGGCCCGCCCGGGCATTCGCCGCGCCGACGATCGCTATTATCCGCTGGCGGTCGCCAATACGGTGCTGGGCGGCGGCTTCTCGTCGCGGCTCAACCAGGAAATCCGCATCAAGCGCGGGCTGGCTTACGGCGCGGGCAGCTCGGTGGCGACCGGGCGCGACATCGGCCTGATCTCCGCACGGACCCAAACCAAGAACCCCTCGGCGGCCGAGGTGGTGGACCTGATCGATGCCGAGATGCGCAAGCTGGGCAGCGAGCCGGTGCCGCCCGCCGAGCTGGCGACGCGGCAGGCGGTGCTGGTCGGCGGCTTCGGCCGGACGGTCGAGACCACCGACGGCATCGCCGACATCCTGGCCAGCTATACGTTGCAGGGCGTGCCGCTGGGCGAGCTCAGCCACTATATCCCGCGCGTCCAGGCGGTCGATCCGGCGGCGGTGCAGGCGACCTCGGCCAGCCTGCTCGATCCCAAGGCGGCGAGCATTGTGGTGGTCGGCGACGCGAAGCAGTTCCTGCCCGCGCTACGCCAGGCGCATCCGGATGTGGAGGTGATCCCGGCGGCGGCGGTCGATCTCGACACCCCCAAATTGCGTTGAGGCCAAATCCTTAACCCCAGGCGTTATAGCACGCTGAAAAGCCACGGGACGGGAAGGACGGCGGCGCGTTGCGGGTGGCGAGGCGGACAGTAAGGCGGTTGGTGCAGGCATGGTTCGCCATGCTGGGCCTGATGCTGGCCGGGGGGCTGATGCTCGCCGCCCAGGCCGCCTGGCGACGCGGGGACGACGCCGCCCCCCGACCGTCTCGCGCGCCGGTCGCGCCCGCGCCCGGAACGGCGCCGTCCCGCCCCATCCCCGCCTCCGACGGCAGCACCGGCACCGTCGCGCTGCCCAGCCTGCCCATCCCGCCCGGCGCGGTCCTGGCGGACAGCGGCGTGGTCGCCGCCCAGCCCTTTCGCTGGGGCCGGGCGACGGTCGTGGACCGGGCCCGCGCGATGCAGTGCCTGACCGCCGCCATCTATTACGAAGCGGGTGGCGAGAGCATCGACGGACAACGCGCGGTGGCGCAGGTCGTGCTCAACCGCGCGCGCCATCCCGCCTTTCCCGCCAGCGTCTGCGGCGTCGTCTATCAGGGGGTGGAACAGGCGCATTGCCAGTTCAGCTTCGTCTGCGACGGAGCCCTGTCGCGGACGCCCGCCGTGGCGGGCTGGGCACGCGCGGCGCGGATCGCGGCGGCGGCGCTGGCGGGCAGCGTCTATGCGCCGGTCGGGCTGGCGACCCATTATCACAGCTTCGCGGTCGCCCCCGGCTGGAACCGCGCGATGGTGATGACCGACATGGTCGGCGCGCATCTCTTCCATCGGTGGAAAGGCTATTGGGGCACGGCGGCGGCGATGAACCGCAGCTATGCCGGGGGCGAGGTCGTGCCGGTCCTGCCGTCCGCGCGCAGCGAAGCCCCGGCCGAGCTGGCGATCGCACCGCCGACCATGGCCGCGCCGCCGCTTGCCGCATCCGCGAGCCCGGTCGCGACGCCGCCCCGACCGACGACCGAACCGCCCAGGGCCGCGCCCGCTGGCGATACGATCATCAGCGATCGGCTGGCGACGTCGGGGCAGATCCTCGACAAGTGGAAGGACAGCGGCCGCCCGCTGCCGCCACGCGACTGACCGCGCCCGAAGCGGCGGGCGCGGTCTTGCTCACCGATCAGCGGCGATGGTTGCGGTCATGCTTCTCGAAGCGGACCTGGCGGCTGAGCACCGCATAGCGACGATCGAGATCGTTGCGCTCCGACATGCTCAGCCCCCCGCCCGAGCGGCGATAGCGATTTTCCAGCCGGTCGAGCTGGCGAAGCTCGCCCCGCAGCCGATCCGCCTCGCGACGGTTGAGCGCCCCCGAACGGATACCCTGATCGATCCGCCCCTGAAGCTGGCCCTGACGCTGGGCGATAGGGGTCCAGCGCTGCGCATCGGCGACGGTCGGAACCGCGATGGTGGCGAACCCCAGGGTCGCGAGGATCATGGCTTTCATAGCGTTACTCCCATAACAAGCGGGCGATTACTGGCCCGATCCGCAATATGGGTGGCGCTGGTCCCAAAGCTATCGCAACCACCCCACGAATATGTCGCCAAGTGTCGCAATTCGTTCGACTTTGTTCATCTTCGCTGGCCTCAGGCCGCCCCCGCCAGCTCGCGGATGCGCGCGACGATCGCCTCTTCCAGCCGATAGATGTCGGTCAGCGCGGCCACCGGATGGCGTGTCTCGACCTTGCCTTCGAAGGTGCCGACATAGCGCGTCGTCGGGCTGTTGAAGTGCAGCCGGACCAGCGACTTGCGGTTATTGTCGTCGAGCAGCACCGCGCAATAGGATTTGGAGTCGCGGATCACCACCCGCTCCGGGTCGACATGCCGCGCGGCGATCGCCTGGACGATGCGAAAGCCCGCAATCTCGTCCTCGGTGGTGATGATCCCCGAGCCCTCGGACATATCGTCCGACGCGCCCTCCTCGATCATGTCGGGGATCGGATTGGCGACGTTGAGCGCCGAGGTCAGCCGCTCGTTCACCCGGTCGCGGATCAGCGTCGCGATCGAGTTGGTCAGCGCGGCGTGATATTGCTCCTTCATCGCGGCATTGGCGCGGCCGTTATAGAGGCGCGCCATCATCATCCTCACGAAGTCCTCCGAGGGATGCGCGAACTCCTTCTCCAGTTCGATACGCAGCAGCGACTGGAGCTTCAGCCGCCCGGCCTCGGCGATGATCAGGTCGATGTCGAACGACGCCTTGGCGAAGCGTTCGAGGATCGCCGGATCGGTGCGGCGGATGCCGTCCATCGTGAAGACGAAGAACGGCTTCTCGTCCATCTTGTTGGGCTGTTCGGTGTCGGAATAGAATTGATAGACGACCCCGTTGGTCAGGATCGCCACCCGTGCCTCGGTCGTGGAAAAATACCGATAGAGTTGCGAGGCGTGCTTCAGGTCGAGTTCGATCGAGGAGGGCTTGCACTCGATCAGGATGGCCAGCTTGCCGTCGATCGCCAGCGCGTAATCGACCTTCTCGCCCTTCTTGATACCGACATCGGCGGTGAATTCCGGGATCACCTCGGCCGGGTTGAACACGTCATAGCCCAGCGCCTGGATGAAGGGCATGACCAGCGCGGTCTTGGCCGCTTCCTCGGTCAGCAGCAATTCGCGGTGCTGCGCGGTCCGCTTTTCCAGTTCGACCAGCTTCGTCGCCAAATCCATCGCCATCCCCATGCCTTGATCGGCGACAGCGTAGGCGAGGCGGGTGCGAAAAGGCCGGGCAGTCGCATCCGAAACGGAGGCGACCGACCGGCCCTTTATCGATCAGCGCTTGCGATCAGCGGCAGCGGACATTGTTGCGCTCGATCGCACGGCCCGCCAGCGCGCCGCCAGCGGCGCCCAGCAGCGTTCCCAGCGTCTGCGACCCGCCGGAGGTGATCGCCGCGCCCAGCGCGCCGCCCGCGATACCGCCGACGATCAGGCCGGTGGTGCCGTCGTTGCGGCGGCAATAATAGCGACCGTCCTGACCGACATAGACGCGGTCGTTGGCGCCCAGGCGGCGTTCGCGATACCGATTGTTGTCGACATAATAGCGGTCGGCATAATAGCCGCCATAGGCCGGGTCGGGCCGGTCATAATCATAGGCGTAGCGCGGGCCGCCATAGCCGCCGCCCAACCCGCCGCCATAGGTCGAGCAACCCGAAACCAGCGTCGCGGCCGCAACCAGGCCGAGTGTCAGTGCACGCATCACATCCTCCCTTATGGGTGATGTGGGGTAATCGCTTTGATGCGACAAAAGTTGCGATATGTTAAATGGGTTTTGCCGCGTGGGGGCGGGGCTGTTTACGGGATGTCGGGGCGTGCACTTCGACTTCGCTCAGTGCGAACGGATTGAGTCGCCAAGGCCATTCCCATCCCCCACACTCCGTTCAGCCTGAGCGAAGTCGAAGGCCAAGGGAAACCCCGTCCCGATCCGGGGACGGCAAAGACGCTCCCTGCCGGAGATACCCACCCAAGTCCTGCCGCGATCGATACAAATCCCGCATACCATCCCGGCGAAGGCCGGGATCCAGTTGGGCGGGCATTGATGAGTTGCCTCACGCGTCCCGCGACTGGACCCCGGCCTCCGCCGGGGTGGCGCGGAAAGCAGCAAGCAACAGGCTGCCCCCTTCCCCATACTGGCATGGTTCCCTCCATACCGGGGAGAGTTGCGATATGTTAAATCGGTTTGCCGTGTGGGGCGGGGCTGTTTGCGGGATGTCGGGGCGTGCACTTCGACTTCGCTCAGTGCGAACGGGTTGGTCGCCAAGGCCATTCCCATCCCCCACACTCCGTTCAGCCTGAGCGAAGTCGAAGGCCAAGGGAAAACCCGTCCCGCTCCCAGTGCGCCAAAGACGCCCCTGCCGGACGAGATGTCCAAGCAAGTCATGCCGCTATCAGCGCCCCCCACCATCCCGGCGAAGGCCGGGATCCAGTTGGGCGGACATTGATGCGTTGCCCTACCCGTCCCGCGACTGGACCCCGGCCTCCGCCGGGGCGGTGCGGAAAGGAGCAAGCAACAGGCTGCCCCCTTCCCCATACCGGCATGGTTTCCCTCCCCATGCCGGGGAGGATCGCTATTCCGCCGCCTGCGCCTGCCCCTTGTCGAGCAGCGGCTTCAGATACTTGCCCGTAAAGCTGCGCGGTTCGGCGGCGACCACTTCGGGCGTGCCGACCGCGACGATCTCGCCGCCCTTGACGCCGCCTTCCGGCCCGAGGTCCACGATCCAGTCGGCGGTCTTGATGACGTCGAGATTATGCTCGATCACCACCACCGTATTGCCCTGTTCGACCAGCGCATGCAGCACTTCGAGCAGCTTGCGGACGTCCTCGAAGTGAAGCCCCGTGGTCGGCTCGTCGAGGATGTAGAGCGTGTTGCCGGTCGCGCGGCGCGACAATTCCTTGGCCAGCTTCACCCGCTGCGCCTCGCCGCCCGACAGGGTCGTCGCCTGCTGCCCAACCTTGACGTAGCCTAGGCCGACCTCGACCAGCATCGCCATCTTGTCGCGGATCGGCGGCACCGCCTGGAAGAATTCGGCGGCGTCCTCGACGGTCATGTCGAGCACATCGGCGATCGAGTGGCCCTTGAACTTCACCTCCAGCGTCTCGCGATTGTAGCGCGCGCCGTGGCAGACGTCGCACGTCACATAGACATCGGGCAGGAAGTGCATCTCGATCTTGAGCACGCCGTCGCCCTGGCACGCCTCGCACCGGCCGCCCTTTACGTTAAACGAGAAACGTCCGGGCTTGTAACCGCGCGCCTGCGCCTCGGGCAGCCCCGCGAACCAGTCGCGGATCTGGGTGAAGGCGCCAGTATAGGTCGCCGGGTTCGACCGGGGGGTGCGGCCGATCGGCGACTGGTCGATGTCGATCACCTTGTCGAGATGTTCGAGCCCGCTGATCTTCTCATGCTTGCCCGCCAGGATGCGCGCGCCGTTCAGCGTGCGCGCGGCGGCGGCGTAGAGCGTGTCGATGGTGAAGCTCGACTTGCCCGACCCCGATACGCCGGTGATGCAGGTGAAGGTGCCGAGCGGAATGCTCGCCGTCACGCCCTGAAGGTTGTTGGCGGTCGCCTTGTGCACGGTCAGCTTCTTGCCCGAGCCCTTGCGGCGCTTGGCGGGCACCGCGATCTCGCGCGTACCGTTCAGATAATCGGCGGTGACGCTGGTCTTGGACTTGAGCAACTGCTTGAGCGTGCCGTGTGCGACGATCTGGCCGCCATGCACGCCCGCGCCCGGTCCCATGTCGATGACATAATCGGCGGTGCGGATCGCATCCTCGTCATGCTCGACCACCAGTACGGTGTTGCCCAGGTCGCGCAACCGCCGCAGCGTCGCCAGCAGCATGTCGTTATCGCGCTGGTGAAGTCCGATCGACGGCTCGTCCAGCACGTAGAGCACGCCCGACAGGCCCGAACCGATCTGCGACGCGAGGCGAATCCGCTGGCTCTCGCCACCCGACAGCGTGCCGCTGGTCCGGTCGAGATTCAGGTAATCCAGCCCGACATTGTTCAGGAAGCCCAGCCGCTCGACAATCTCCTTCAGGATCGGCTGCGCGATGGCGCGCTGCTGGTCGGTCAGATGTTCGGGCAGGCCGGTGAAGAAGGCCAGCGCATCGACCACCGACAGGCGCGTCGCGTAAGAGATGTCCTGCATGGCGATCTTCACCGCCAGCGCCTCGGGCTTCAACCGCGCGCCGTGGCAGACTTCGCAGGGCTGCGACGACTGATAGTTGGACAGTTCCTCGCGCATCCAGGCGCTCTCGGTCTGGAGCATCCGGCGGTTGAGGTTGCCGATCACGCCCTCGAACGGCTTCTTGACGTCATAGGACTTCTTGCCGTCGATGAAGGTCAGCGTGACCGCCTTGCCCTTGGTGCCATGCAGGATCACCTCCTGCACCTTGGGGTCGAGGTCCTTCCACGGCGTCTCCAGCGAGAAGCCGAACTCGCGCGCGAGGCTGCCCAGCACCTGCATATAATAGGGGCTGGGCGGGTTGGACTTGGCCCAGGGCACGACCGCGCCCTTCTTGATCGACAGCTCGTGATTGGGGACGACCAGATCCTCGTCGAAGATCAGCTTTTCGCCCAGGCCGTCACAGGCCGGGCACGCCCCCTGCGGCGCGTTGAACGAGAAGAGGCGCGGTTCGATCTCGGAAATGGTGAAGCCGGAGATCGGGCAGGCGAATTTCTCCGAGAACACGATGCGGCCGTCGGGCGCGTTGTCGCCCAGCACCGCCGACTTGGGCGTGTGCGGCTCGACCGGATCGGCGGGGTCGACATAGGCCAGGCCATCGGCCAGCTTCAGCGCGGTCTCGAAACTGTCGGCCAGGCGGGTCGCGATATCCTCGCGCACCACCAGGCGATCGACCACCACCTCGATGTCGTGCTTGAACTTCTTGTCGAGCGCCGGGGCGTCGTCGATCTCGTAAAGCTGGCCGTCGATGCGGACGCGGGTGAAGCCCGCCTTCTGCCACTCGGCCATTTCCTTGCGATATTCGCCCTTGCGACCGCGCACGACGGGGGCGAGCAGATAGAGGCGCGTGCCCTCGGGCAGCGTCATCACCCGGTCGACCATCTGGCTGACCGTCTGCGCCGCAATCGGCTCGCCGGTGGCGGGGCTGTAGGGGATGCCGACCCGCGCCCAGAGCAGGCGCATATAGTCGTAGATTTCGGTGACCGTCGCCACGGTCGAGCGCGGATTGCGGCTGGTCGTCTTCTGCTCGATCGAGATGGCGGGCGACAGCCCCTCGATATGGTCGACGTCCGGCTTCTGCATCATCTCCAGGAACTGGCGCGCATAGGCCGACAGCGACTCGACATAGCGGCGCTGCCCCTCGGCATAGATGGTGTCGAACGCCAGGCTGGATTTGCCCGACCCCGATAGGCCGGTGATCACCGTCAGCGTGTCACGGGGAATGTCGATATCGACATCCTTGAGATTGTGCTCGCGCGCGCCGCGGACGGAAATCTTGGTCAGCATGAGGCAGGTTCTACTTCTGTTCCGGAGAGAAGGCCAGAGGCGAGATAGGAAGCGACAGGCCCCATTGCGAGGGGCGGTTTGGGACGGGCTTGCAGGAACGCCGGAGCTTCGCCCATGATCCCCTTGAAAAGCCGGGGGCTTGGCAATTCCCGCGCTTTGCATGATACACTGTCTCATTATCGAGGGGGAGCGTTTCCATCTTGTCCAAGACCCTGCACCTGTCCGCCCTGTTGCTGCTGGCCGCCCAGACGACGCCTGCCCTGGCGCAAAAGGCCGAGAAGACCGAGACCAAGGCCACCACCGAAACCAAGGACGACGACAGCAAGCGTCCGCCGCTCCCCGCCGACAGGACGATCACGCAAAGCGCGCGGATCGGCGGCCGGGTCGTCACCTACAAGGCGACCGTGGGCACGATCCCGGTGCGCGACGACAAGGGCAAGGAGATCGGGCAGGTCGTCTATACCGCCTATACCGTGCCCGGCGGCGATGTGCGGCGCCCGGTGACCTTCGCGTTCAACGGCGGGCCGGGCGCGTCGTCGGTCTATCTCAACATGGGCGCGGTGGGGCCCAAGCGCGTCCCTTTCGGCGCGCAGGGCGATGCGCCGTCCGACGCGCCGGTCACGACCGACAATCCGAACAGCTGGCTGGACTTTACCGACCTGGTCTTCATTGACCCGATCGGCACCGGCTTCAGCCGCAGCCTGGTGGACGAGGCGGAGACCAAGAAGGCCTTCTACGCCAACGACCCGGACATCAAATATCTCTCCAAGGTCGTCTATGACTGGCTGGTCAAGGAAGGCCGGTTGCGCTCGCCCAAATATGTGATGGGCGAAAGCTATGGCGGCTACCGCGCGCCGCGCATCGCCTATGAGCTTCAGTCGCAGATCGGCGTCGGGGTCAACGGGCTGGTGATGGTGTCGCCCTATCTCGACCCCGCCTCGGGCGACGACGCCACCGCGCTGTCGCCGCTGCCCTGGATGATCGACCTGCCCTCGATGGCGGCCGCCCAGCTGGAGCGGCAGGGGAAGCTGACCCCCGAGGCGATGGCGGGCGTCGAAGCCTATGCGCGCGGCGATTACCTGCGCGACCTGATGCGCGGGCGGTCGGACACCCAGGCGGTCGACCGGCTGGTCAGCCGCGTGACCGAGCTGACCGGCCTCGACCCCGCGCTGGTCCGCCGGCTGGGCGGGCGGATCGACACGCGGACGTACTTGCGCGAGATTCACCGCAATGATTCGACGATCGGCAGCATCTACGACTCGAACGTCACCGCCTTCGACCCCTTCCCCTGGTCGTCGCAGCAGCGGTCCAACGACCCGCTGCTCGACTCGCTGATCGCGCCGACGACCAGCGCGATGGTCGATTTCGTGACGCGCGAAGTGGGCTGGAAGACCGATGCGCGCTATCATGCGCTGTCCTATGAGGTGAACAGCGCCTGGGATCGCGGCAAGCCCGACGATACCCCCGTCACCGACCTGCGCAAGGCGATCGCCAACGATCCCAAGATGAAGGTGATGATCGTCCATGGCTGGGACGACCTGTCCTGCCCCTATTTCGCGTCGCGGCTGATCGTCGACCAGATGCCGAGCTATGGCGTGGCGCAGCGGGTGCATCTGAACGTCTATCCGGGCGGGCACATGTTCTACAGCCGCACCGACAGCGGCGCGGCGTTCCGGCGCGATGCGATGGCGATGTACGGGGGATAAGTCTTGCATCGTCACGGACCCATATCCCCACGGCCGTTCGCGCTGAGCGAAGTCGAAGCGTACGCCCGGCGGGTTCCCGATTCCCTTGGCCTTCGACTTCGCTCAGGCTGAACGGAGGCGCGGAATAACCGCCTCCGAAACGGAGGGGACATCGCTCGCCTAATCTCAAATCCTCCCGATGATCCCCATCGGGAGGATTTCGATTCATGGCGAGCCCGGCGGCGATCGAGGCGTTCATCCGGCGCTGGCAGGCATGCGAGGGCGGGGCGGAGCGCGCCAATTATGCGCTGTTCCTGACCGAGCTGTGCGCGATCATTGGCGTCGCCCCGCCCGAGCCCGCCCATGCCACCAGCGCCCGCAACGACTATGTCTTCGAGCGCGCGGTCGTCCTGCCCGGCGATGAGGACCGGCGCGGGCGGATCGACCTCTACAAGCGCGGCTGCTTCGTGCTGGAGGCCAAGCAGAGCCGCGAGGGCCTGGGCGCGAAATCGCTCGCCGCCGAGGGCCCGCTGCTCCCCGGCCTGCTCCCCGACGGGGCGGGCGCCGCGCCCCGGTCACGGCAGTGGGACATATTGATGCGCCGCGCGCGCGAACAGGCCGAGCAATATGCCCGCGCGCTGCCCGTCGATCATGGCTGGCCGCCCTTCCTGATCGTGGTCGATGTCGGCCGGGTGATCGAGCTGTTCGCCGACTTTTCGGGTCAGGGGAAGCATTACAAGCAATTCCCCGACCGCGCCCGCTTCCGCATCGCGCTGGACGATCTGCGCCGCGAGGAGGTGCGCCAGCGGCTGGCGGCGATCTGGGACGCGCCGCATTCGCTCGACCCGACCCGCCATGCCGCCGCCGTCACCCGCGACGTGGCGACGCGGCTGGCCAGCATCTCCAGGCTGCTGGAGGAGCGCGGGCATGAGCCGGAGGGGGTGGCGCTGTTCCTGATGCGCTGTCTGTTCACCATGTTCGCCGAGCATAGCGGACTGCTGCCCGCCGGGGGTTTCGTCACCCTGTTGTCCGACGCGCGCGAGCGGCCCGATGCCTTCGTGCCCTGGATCGAGGATCTGTGGCATTCGATGGACCGGGGCGGCGAGGCCAATGTGCTGCGCTGCGCGGTGCGGCGGTTCAATGGCGGGCTGTTCCACACGGCCGACGCCCTGCCCCTCAACCGCGAGGAGATTGGCGAGCTGCTCGCCGCCGCCAGGCGCGACTGGCGCGATGTCGAGCCCGCCATCTTCGGCACGCTGCTCGAACAGGCGCTCGATCCGGCGCAGCGGCGGCGGCTGGGCGCGCATTACACGCCGCGCGCCTATGTCGAGCGGCTGGTGACCGCGACCGTCATCGCCCCCTTGCGCGACGACTGGGCGCAGGTGCTGAGCGCGATGGAGAATGAACGCGCCGACAATCCCCGCGCCGCCGTCCAGCGGGTGCGCGATTTCCACCGGCGGCTGGCGGCGATCCGCATCCTGGACCCGGCCTGCGGCACCGGCAATTTCCTTTATGTCACGCTCGAGTTGATGAAGCGGCTGGAGGGCGAGGTGCTGGAGGTGCTGGCCGAGCTGTCTGGCGAGGAGATACTGCACCTCGATACCGAGACGGTGCACCCGCGCAATTTCCACGGGATCGAGGTCAACGCCCGCGCCGCCGCCATCGCGCAGCTGGTGCTGTGGCTGGGCTATATACGCTGGCAGCTGCGCAATGGCGGGCAGGTGTCCGACCCGGTGCTGGAGGATGTCCAGTCGATCGTCACCGCCGACGCGCTGCTCACCCCCATGGGCCAGCGAACACCCTGGCCGGAGGCGGAGTTCATCGTCGGCAACCCGCCCTTCATCGGCGGCAAGGACCTGCGCGGGCGCTTGCCCGAGGGCATGGCGGAGGCGCTGTGGCGCGCCTATCCCAAGATGCCGCGCGCCGCCGATTACGTCCTCTATTGGTGGGACCGCGCCGCGCAGGCGCTGGCGGCGCGGGATACGCCGCTGATCCGCTTCGGCTTCGTCACGACCAACTCGATCACCCAGACCTTCGGCCGCCGGGTCATCGCTCGCGCGCTGGAGGGTACGCCGCCGCTGTCGATCCTGCTGGCGATCCCCGACCATCCCTGGACCAAGGCGACGCCCGATGCCGCGATGGTGCGGATCGCGATGACGGTCATGGGGCGCGGCACGGTCGACGGTCGACGCCTGCGCATCGCCGGGGAGAGCGGGCTGGACAGCGACACGCCCGACATCCGCTTCGCCGAGACGATCGGGCGGATCAATGCGGACCTGTCGGTGGGAACGGACGTGACCCAGGCCCGGCCGTTGCTCGCAAACCAGTGGCTATGTTCGCCCGGCGTGAAGCTCCACGGCGCGGGCTTCATCGTGTCACCGGCCGAGGCGGAGATGCTGGGGCTCGGCCGCCGCGAAGGGCTGGAACGACATATCCGCCCCTATTGCCACGGCCGCGACCTGACCGCGCGGACGCGCGGGGCCATGGTGATCGACCTGCTCGGCCTGTCCGAAGCCGAGGTGCGCCAGCGCTTTCCCGAGGTCTATGGCCATGTGCTGCGAAGCGTGAAGCCCGAGCGCGACGGCAATGCACGGGCGACCTATCGCAACCAATGGTGGCTGTTCGGCGAACCCCGCCGCGAGCTGCGCCCCGCGCTCGACGGCCTGTCGCGCTATATCGCGACCGTCGAGACGGCCAAGCATCGCATCTTCCAGTTCCTGCCCGCCGACACCCTGCCCGACAATATGCTGGTCTGCGTCGCCACCGAGGATGCCTTTCATCTTGGCGTCCTGTCGTCCTCGGCGAGCCTGGCATGGTCCCACGTAATGGGAGGCACGCTGGAGGATCGGCCCCGCTTCACAAAAAGCCAATGTTTCGACCCCTTCCCCTTTCCCGATGCCAGCGACCCCGCCCGCCAAGTCATCGCCGACCTCGCCGAGGAACTCGACGCCACGCGCAAGCGCATCCTGGCCGAGACGCCCGACCTGACCCTGACCGGCCTGTACAATCTGCGCCACCGGCTGGTCGCGGGGGACAGGCTGACCGCCGGGGACGAAGCGCTTCGCCGCCGGGGATCGGTCGACCTGATCGCGCGACTGCACGACCAGATCGATGCCGCCGTCATCGCCGCCTATGGCTGGCCCGCCGCGATCCCGGCGGCGGAGATGGTCGCACGGCTGGTCGCGCTCAACGCGCAGCGCCGGGCGGACGAGCGCGCCGGCCATGTCCTGTGGCTGCGCCCCGACTTCCAGAGCCGCCGCGCGGGCGCGACCCCGCTCGGCCCGACCGAACGGGCGCTGCCGCTCGCCGAGCCTGCCGCGACCAAGCCCAGCTTTCCGCGCGACCTTGGCGGGCGGATCGCCAGCGTCTTCGCGCTGCTCGGCACCGACCGTCCCTTGTCCGCCGCCGCCATCGCCCGGCATTTCGCGCAAGGCCGCCAGGTCGAGCGCGCGGTCGTCGCCGCGCTTCAGGGCACGGTGCGGCTGGGCTATGTCGCGCAGGGGCCGGAGGGCTATCGCCTGCGCCGGGTGGCATGAGCCGCCGATCCACGCTAGAGCCGCAACCGTATACGAAACGGAGCGAGTGACATGGCAGGGATGATCGGCGGATCGACGGCGGAGCGCGAACTGGCGGAGCTGTCGCCCTGGGCCAACCCCGCGCCGCCGATCGATGCCGCCGAACGCGCCCGCCGGATCGCGCGCGCCCGCACGCTGATGGCCGAGACGGGGGCCGATGCGCTGCTGATCGGCGCGGGGGCATCCTTGCGCTATTTCACCGGCGTCGCGTGGGGTGCGACCGAGCGGCTGGTCGCGATGCTGCTTCCCGTCGCGGGCGATCCGATCTTCATTTGCCCCGGCTTCGAGCTGGGCTCGTTCGAGGCGAGCCTCGCCATCCCCGCCACCGACATCCGCTTGTGGGAAGAGGATGAAAGCCCCTCCGCGCTGGTCGCCGATGCGCTGGCGGCGATGGGGGCCAGGACGCTTGCCATCGATCCCGCCATGGCGTTCCTGTTCGTCGACCGGATCCGCGCCGCCGCGCCCGGCGTCGCGCTGGTCAGCGGGGCGGCGGTCGTCGATGGCTGTCGGATGATCAAGTCGCCCGCCGAGATCGCGCTGATGCAACAGGCGATGGACATGACGCTGGAGGTGCATCGCCGCGCCGCGCGCATCCTGCACGAGGGCATTCGCGCGTCGGAGGTGATCCGCTTCATCGACGCCGCGCACCGCGCACTTGGCGCATCGACCGGCAATTATTTCTGCGCGGTGCAGTTCGGCCGCTCGACCGCCTTCCCGCATGGCCTGCCGCAGGACGACGTGCTGCGCGACGGCGACGTGGTGCTGGTCGATACCGGCACGCTGATCGACGGCTATCATAGCGACATCACCCGCACCTATGCGTTCGGCGATGTCGGCGATGAGGTCCGCCGCATCTGGGACATCGAGAAGGAGGCCCAGGCCGCCGCCTTCGCCGCCGTCCGGCCGGGCGAACCGTGCGAGGCAGTCGACTATGCTGCCCGCGCGGTGCTGGAGCGCGCGGGGCTGGGTCCCGACTATCGCCTGCCCGGCCTGCCGCACCGCACGGGCCACGGCATCGGCCTGTCGATCCACGAGCCCGCCTATCTGGTGCGCGGCGACACGACGCCGCTGAGCCCCGGCATGTGCTTTTCCAACGAACCGATGATCGTCGTGCCGGACCGCTTCGGCGTGCGGCTGGAGGATCATTTCTATGTCACGGAGACGGGCGCCGCCTGGTTCACCCAGCCGCAGCCCGCGATCGACGATCTGGGGTGAGGCGCGAGCCCGGCTGAGGCCGGGATTGGTTCACGCGAAGGCGCGAAGACGCGAAGGATTTTGTTCGCGCGGAGACGCGGAGGCGCGGAGATGGTCGTCCGCGCGGCAGCGCTTTGGAATCAGCAACGGGTGGAGATTGGAGGGCCGCTGGCGCGGCGAGTCCCTCCACCTCCGCGTCTCCGCGCGAACCTCTTCTTCTTCGCGCCCTCGCGTCTTCGCGTGAAAATCGCCTCAGACGACGGTGAACCCGGCCCAGAACGGGTCCTCGCGATCGATCCAGATCGTGTTGAAGCCCGTCGCCACCGCCGAACCCTGGATCGACGGCACGATCGCCGCCTGCCCGCCGAGTTCGGTCGCTTCCTCGACCCGGCCGATGAAGCGGCTGCGGATATAGCTTTCGTGGACGAAGCGGTCACCGACGCGCAAGCGCCCCTTGGCCGCCAGATGCGCCAACCGCGCCGAGGTGCCGGTGCCGCAAGGGGAACGGTCGATCGCGCGTTCGCCATAGAAGACCGCGTTGCGCCCATCGGCATCCTCCGCCGAGGGCTTGTCCGCCCAAAGCACATGGCTGACCCCCCGGATGGAGGGTTCGAGCGGATGCACCGGCTCGAACTTCTCGCGCACCAGTTCGCGGATCGTGCGGCTCAACTCGACCAGCTTCGACGCGCCCAGATCGTCCAGCCCGGTATAGGCCCCCTGCGGCTCGACAATGGCGTAATAGTTGCCACCATAGGCGACATCGAGCGTCAGCGGGCCGAAGCCCGGCACGTCGATTGCAATGCCCTCGGCCGCCAGATAGGCGGGGACGTTGCGGATGCGGACCGCCGTGACCTTGGCGCCTTCCTTCTCATATTCGATATGGATGGTGCCCGCCGGCACCTCGACCTTCAGCTTGCCCGGCTCGCGCGGGGTGATGAGGCCGTTTTCCAGGCCGAAGGTGATCATGCCGATCGTGCCGTGGCCGCACATGGGCAGGCAGCCGCTGGTCTCGATGAACAGGATCGCCGCGTCGCTGTCGGGCTCGCACGGCGGATAGAGGAAGCCGCCCGACATCATGTCATGCCCGCGCGGCTCGAAGCACAGTCCGGTGCGAATCCAGTCGAAGCGCTCCAGAAAGTCCAGCCGCCGCTCGGCCATGCTGCTCCCGCGCAGCAGCGGCGCACCGCCCGCGACCAGCCGGACCGGATTGCCCGCGGTATGGCCGTCGATACAGAAAAAGGTGTGGCGGATGGTCGGTGACGTCATCGGGATTCCCTTGCTAGGAAATCCGTATACGATATGACCCGACTTATGCCCAAGCCCGAAAATCACGCCGCCGCCCCGCAAGATTGCACCGCCCTGATCGTCGGGGGCGGCGTTATCGGCACCACCACCGCGCTGGCGCTGCAACGGGCCGGATGGGCGGTGACGCTGGTCGAGGCGGAGGAGACCCCGCGCGCCGCCTCCTGGGGCAATGCGGGCCATATCGCGACCGAGCAGGCCGAGCCGATCGCCTCGCCCGCGATGGTGCGCGGCTTTGCCAAGCGGTTGTTTTTTCGCGGCGGCGCGCTGGCGCTGCCCCCGCGCGAGATCGCGACCTGGCTGCCCTTCGCGCTGCGGTTGCTGGGCGCGGCGCGGGCGGATCGCTATCGGCGGGCGCATGGCGCGCTTGCCGCTCTGCTGGCACAGGCGATGCCCGCCTGGCGGCGTCATGTCGCGGCGCTGGGCGCGCCCGAACTGCTGCGCGAGGACGGTCATGTCGTGCTGTGGGAAACCCCCGAAAGCGCCGCGCGCGGGCTTGCCGGGTGGCAGGCGGCGGACACCGGCACCGCGCGCTTCCGCGCCCTGACCGAGTCGGAGTTGCAGGACTGGCGCCCCCGCGTCCACGCCCCGCTCGCGGGCGGCATCCGCTTCGAGGGGAGCGGCCAGATCGCCGACCCGACCCATCTTGCCGAGGCCACCCTCGCCCGCTTCCTGGCGGACGGCGGCACGCGCATCGTCGGACGCGTGGCGGCGGTCGGCGACGGCGAAGCCCGGCTCGAGGACGGCCGTCGCCTGTCGGCGGCGCAGATCGTCGTGACGGCGGGCGTGGCGAGCGCGGCGCTGCTCCGACCGTTCGGGCTCAAGGCCCCGATCATCGCCGAGCGCGGCTATCACCTCCAGACCGGCCCGGCCGTCGACTGGCCCGCCGACCTGCCCCCGGTGGTGTTCGAGGACCGCTCGATGATCGTCACCCGCTTCGCCGGTGGCCTGCGCGCCGCCAGCATCGTCGAGTTCGCCCGCGCCCAGGCCAGGCCCGACCCCGCCAAGTGGAACCGCCTGCGCCGCCACATCGCCGCGCTGGGCCTGCCGATCGGCAAGGACGCCAAACCCTGGATGGGCGCGCGGCCGACCCTGCCGGACTATTTGCCCGCGATCGGGCGGGTGCCGGGGATGACGGGTGTGTCCTATGCGTTCGGGCACAACCATCTGGGCCTGACCCTCGCCCCCATAACGGGGGAGTTGGTGGCGGCGATGCTGGATGGAAAGGCGTCACCCGTGCCTCTGGAACCGTTCGGATTGGCGCGGTTCGGGTGATCCGAAAACGGCATGCACCTGCGCGAATGACGGAAATGGGTGGGAAGAGGACAAGCGGCCCGGATCAGTTTGTCGGCCGATCACTTGGCGGCAGGCCCAAGCTCTCTCGAAAGGAAGCGGTCGCGTCGCGGGGCTGCGCCATCGCGTAGGCATACAGGTCTACAAGTTGGGAACGGAGGTGAGCGCGCTCGACCCAAAGCTCATCCTTGGCCCTGATCAAGGCGGACAGAAGGTCACCGGGATAGCAGTCCGCGTCAAGCAGTGGGTCGTCGCTCAAACGCTGGAAAGCTACGTCGAGAATGAAAGGTATTCCTACACGCTGTCTGACGGCTAACCGCAACTCCTCATCAGTTAGACTACCAATAGGCTTTTTTCGGATTGCATGAATCCGCTGCACCATGGGGGTGTCCTCCTGATCCGGCTCATCCCAAATCACACCCTCCAACTGTTCAAGCGTGAGGCAGACGTTCGTTTCGCGCACCAAGGGCATAGGATAGCGTATCAACCTATAGAATGTCGGCAAGTGGGCGAACGCGGAACGGCAGCTTTCGAGAGCGGGCAACACGAGACGTCTGTCTGTGCGAAACGAAAAGCTGTTCCGTTATAGCGTGTATGGATATTGATAAGCACGTCGCACCTTCCCGGACTTGTCCACTTCGAACAAGAGAGAGTAGTCCGACACTCCCCAAATACCGAACGCAAGCAGGTATGTTGATGCAGTGAGCCGCCGCGCATCTTCAATTTTCAGCGGCCGCATCATGGTTCGCCCGGGATACGCTGCCCAGCAACGATAGATCTCTGCTATCGCAAATGGAGGTATATTACCTTCCGTCAGAGGTAGGCGGCTAATATAGCCTTCATAGGTCGGAATTTTTCCAGCCATATACTTGCAGGATTGAGCGTTCCGAAAATTTTGGGCTTTCCAACCCAACAAGGCAGAGCAGAAAGAAAGCAGCACGCCAGCAATAATCAGCCGTACCATCGTCTTCGCATCCTTCGCTGCACGGAAGGCCAGAAGACTGAACGAACGACCGAAGTGGAGCAAGCACCTCAAGCCGCTGAATGCCCGCAATTGGGCGACATCCCCCATTCCTGGCCAGGAAACCCCAACCACGCCGCGAGCGTCTCCACCACGCCTCCCCCCTCGACATCCCGCCCCCATCCGCTATCGGTTAACCACAGCGCATCGGGGGGAGCGGCGACCGGGTCCGTGCAGATCAAGCGGCTTCGCATTTCGGGTTTCAAGAGCTTCGTCGATCCGGCCGATCTGGTCATCGAACCGGGGCTGACCGGCGTTGTCGGGCCCAATGGCTGCGGCAAGTCGAACCTGCTCGAGGCGCTGCGCTGGACGATGGGGGAGAACAGCGCGCGGTCGATGCGCGGTGCGGGGATGGAAGACGTCATCTTCGCGGGCACCGCCAGCCGCCCGCCGCGCGACTTCGCCGAGGTCACGATCCTGGCCGAGCGCGAGGGCGAGGAGACCGAGATCGTCCGCCGGATCGAACGCGGCGCGGGCTCGGCCTACCGGATCGACGGGCGCGACGTGCGCGCCAAGGACGTGGCGCTGCTGTTCGCCGATGCCGCCACCGGCGCGCATTCGCCCGCGCTCGTCAGCCAGAACCGGATCGGCGCGGTCATCGCCGCCAAGCCCGCCGAGCGCCGCGCGATGCTGGAGGAAGCCGCCGGGATCGCCGGGCTCCACGTCCGCCGCCGTGATGCGGAGGCCAAGCTGCGCGCGACCGAGGCCAATCTCACCCGGCTGGACGAGGCGATCGCCGACCAGGATGCCCGCATCGCGACCCTACGGCGACAGGCGCGCGCGGCGGAGCGCTATCGCCTGATCTCCGACCAGATCCGCATGGCCGAGGCGCGGATGATCTTCGCCCGCTGGCGCGACGCCGCCGATGCCGCCGCGTCCGCCCGGATCGAGGCCGACGCCGCCGAACGCCGGGTGACCGAGACGACGCAGGCCGAGCGGATCGCCGCCGGGGCACAGGAGCAGGCGGTGGCGCTGGCCGCGCGGACCCGTGCCGCCGCGCTGGCGGCGCGCGATGCGTTGAGCGAGGCGGGCCATGCCCTGTCCCGCGCCCGCGACCAGCGTCACGGGCTGCAACGCCGGATCGAGGAACTGGCATCCTCGCGCACCCGCGTCGGCGAGGATCGCGCGCGCGAGGATGCGCTGGCGCATGACGCCGCCGCCGCCATCCAGCGGCTGACCGACGAGCGCGAGGACCTGGACGCGCGCATCGCCCATGCGACCCAGGCCATGCCCCGGCTCGACACGCTGCTGGCCGAAGCGGAGAGCAAGAATCGCGATGCCGAGGTGGCGCTGGCGCGGGCCCTGTCCGCCCAGGCCGCCGAAGCCGCCGAACGCCGCATCGCCGAGGCCGGGCTGACCTCCGCGCGGGCGCGCCACGAACGCGCCGAGCGCGAGGCGCGCGGGGTCGCCGCCGCGATCGAGGCGCTGCCCGACCTGGCCGGGCAGGAGGCGGTGCGCGATGCCGCCATCGCCGCCCAGGCCGCCGCGCGCACCGACGCCGACAAGGCGCGCGCCGCTTCGCAATGGGCCGAGGAGAGCGAGGCCATGGCCACCGCCGAACGCGATCCCGCCGAGGCGGCGCGCGCGCAGGCGATCGCCGCGCTCGCCGCGCTGGATGCCGAGATGACCGCGCTGACCCGCGCGACCGAGCGCAAGGGCGGCGACCGCCTGCTGGACGAAGTGCAGGCCGATCCGGGCTTCGAGCGCGCGCTGGCGGCGGCGCTGGGCGACGAGCTGGATACGCCTTTGGTCGACTGGCAGGGGTCGCCCATCGCCGAGGACGATCCCCCCGCCCCGGTCGGCACGCTGCCGCTGGGCGCGCGGATCCAGGCGCCCGAGACGCTGGCGCGGCGGCTGTCGCAGATCTTCCTGGTCGAGGCGGATTCGGGCCAGCCGCTCCGCGTCGGCCAGCGGCTGGTCACGCGCGAGGGGCGGCTGCGGCGCTGGGACGGCTATGTCGGCGAGGGCGGCGGCGCGGCGGCGGCGGAGCGGATGGAACGCCGCAACCGGCTGGCGAAGCTGGAGGCGGAGCGTCCCGCGGCCGAAAGCGTGGTCGCCGCCGCCACCGCCGCGCGGGTCACGATCGACGAGCGGATCGCGCGTGCGCGGGGTGCCGCCGCCAGCGCCCGCACGCTGCTCGCCCAGGCCGAGGCCGCGCATCGCGAGGCGCAGCGCGCCGAGGACCGGGCGCAGGCGCAGATCGAACGCCTGTCCGGACAGCGCGCCGACCTCGCCATCCGGGCCGAGCGGATCGCCAACGAGATGGACGAGGCGGCGATCGAATGCGACCGCGCCGCCGCCGCGCTCGCCGCCCTGCCCGACGGCAGCGCGAGCGCGGCGGAGACGGCGCGGCTCCAGACCGAGACGCAGCTCGCCCGCTCGGCGGTGGCGCTGGCGCGGTCGGAGCGGACCACGCTGGAACGCAGCCTGGCGCAGACCCGCGACCGGCTGGCCGCCGCCATTGCCGAGGCGCAGGGCTGGGAACAGCGCGCGGGTCAGGCGGCCGGGCGGATCGCCGAGATGGATGCCCGCGCCGCCACGCTGGACCGCGATACCGCCGCCATCGCCGATCGCCCGGCGCAGCTGGCCGAGGAGATCGCCACGCTCGCCGCCGCGCATGACGCCGCCAAGGCGGAGGCGGAGCGGACCCAGGCGGAGGAGGCCGAAGCCGAACGCGCGCTGCGCGCGGCGGAGGCTGCGCATGCCGGGGCCAACGCCCTGCTGTCGGCGGCGCGGGAAGCGCGGGCGGGCGCGCTGGCGCGGGTCGAGAATCACGAATTGCGCCGGGTCGAGCTGGGCCGCGTCTCGGGCGAGCGCTTCGCCTGCCCCGCGCCGGTCCTGCCGGAGAAGCTGGGGTTCGAGAGCGCGGGCGTCGGCTCGCCCCAGGCCGAGGGGGCCGCGCACGAGAAGCTGTCCGCCGATCGCGAGCGGATCGGTCCGGTCAACCTCGTCGCCGAACAGGAACTGGCCGAACTCGAGGCCAGCGGCGCGGCGAGCGCGGCCGAGCGCGAGGATCTGGTCCAAGCGGTGGCGCGGCTGCGCGGTTCGATCGGGCTGCTCAACCGCGAGGGGCGGCAGCGGCTGCTCGAGGCGTTCGAGGCGGTCAACGGGCATTTCCAGACGCTGTTCGCGACTCTGTTCGACGGCGGCTCGGCGCATCTGGCGCTGGTCGATTCGGACGATCCGCTGGAGGCGGGGCTGGAGATCATGGCGCAGCCGCCGGGCAAGCGGCTCCAGTCGCTGACCCTGTTGTCGGGGGGTGAACAGGCGCTGACGGCGGTGGCGCTGATCTTCGGGCTGTTCCTGACCAACCCCGCGCCGATCTGCGTGCTGGACGAGGTCGACGCGCCGCTGGACGATGCCAATATCGACCGTTTCTGCGGGCTGCTCGACCGGATGACGCGCGAGACGGACACGCGCTATCTGATCGTGACGCACAATGCGGTGACGATGAGCCGGATGCACCGGCTGTTCGGCGTGACGATGATCGAACGCGGGGTCAGCCGGCTGGTGTCGGTGGATTTGCAGGCGGCGGAGACGTTGCTGGCGGCGGAGTGAGGCCGCCCTGCAATTTCCTATAACGTCAGCCCGGCGGAGGCCGGGGTCCAGTTGCTATGTGTCATCGAAGGCGCCGGGCATTGGCCTCCCCCGCATCGCGTGGCGCGCCACAGGCTTGATGGAGCCTGGGCCCCGGCCTTCGCCGGGGTGCTGAACCCCATTCAAGCTGAACGAAGAAGTCGAAGCCCTCGCACCCGGCCGCTCACGGCAGCAGGAACGTTCCCTCGATCACCGTCACGCATCCGCCGCCCAGCACCACCCGGTCGCCTTCCATCCGGCAACGCAGCCGCCCGCCGCGCGCGCTCGCCTGCTCCGCCACAAAGGCATCGCGGCCCAGCTCCTGCGTCCAATAGGGCGTGATCACCGCGTGCGCCGCGCCCGTCACCGGGTCCTCGTCGATCGCGAAGGCGGGCACGAAGACGCGGCTGACCACGTCCGCCTCCCCTGCCCCGCCGCGCGCGGTCAGGATCACGACGTAGCGACCCGCCGCCGCCAGCGCCGCGAAGTCGGGCGTGCAGGCCCGTACCCGCGCCGCATCGTCGACCACGACCACCGCATAGCCCGCCGGATGGCGCAGCGTCGCGACCACGCCCCCGACGCCCAGCGCCTCGACCACCCCCGGCAGCGCCTCCGGCGACGGCGTCCGTTCGGGCAGCGACAGGCTGTAGCCCAGCCCGTCGCGCGCCACCTCCAGCACCCCGGCATGGCGGGTCGCGAAGCGCACCCGCTCGCGCGTCGTATCGGAGGACAGTACGACATGCCCGCTCGCCAGCGTGGCGTGGCCGCACATCTCGACCTCGTCGCCCGGCGTGAACCAGCGCAGCTCGAAATCCGCCGCCGCACCGTCGGCCGCCACCAGGAAGGCGGTTTCGGACAGGTTGTTCTCCTGCGCGATCGCCAGCAGCGTGGCGTCGTCCAGCCACTCCGACAGCATCATCACCGCCGCCGGATTGCCGCCGAACGCCGCCTCGGCAAAGGCATCGACCTGGGTGAAGGGGATGCGCATCAATAGCCGATCCGCTTGCCGAACCAGTGCGGGGTCACGTCCGCCTCGACCAGCGGATTGTCGGTGTCGACATGGCCTTCGGGATCGAGATGGATCAGCACCTCGACCTTGGGGAAGGCCCGGCGCAGCGCGCGTTCGACCCCCTCGACAATATCATGCGCGGCGGCGACGGTCAGGTCGCGCGCCACCTCCATATGGAATTGCGCAAAGTCGTGACTGCCCGAACGACGGGTGCGGAAGTCGTGAATGCCCTTCAGCCCCGGCTGGCGCGCGGCGACGTCCAGGAACGCGGCGCGCTGATCGTCGGGCCATTCCTTGTCCATCAGCTGGTCGATCGCGGTCGAGGAGGCCTGGAACGCGCCCCAGGCCAGCCACAGCGCGATGGCGATGCCGAAGATCGGGTCCGCGCCATGCCAACCGAAATACTGGTCCAGCACCATGGCGACGATCACCGATCCGTTGAGCAGCACGTCCGACTGGTAATGGACATTGTCCGCCAGGATCGCGACCGACCCGGTGCGACGGATGACGCTGCGCTGATAGGCGAGCAGCACCACGGTCGCGGCGATCGCGATCACCGACACGCCGATGCCGAACTCGGCGTCGCTCGTCGGATTGTCCGCCCCCAGCGCCATGACCGCGCGCCACGCGATGCCCGCCGCCGAGGCGGTGATCAGCGCGACCTGGAACAGCGCCGCCAGCGCCTCCGCCTTGCCATGGCCGAAACGATGGTCATGGTCGGCCGGGGTCGCCGCCAGCCGGACGCCGTACAGCGTGACCAGGCTGGCCAGCAGATCGAGCGCCGTATCGGCCAGCGACCCGAGCATCGCGACCGATCCCGTCCGCCACGCGGCGAAGCCTTTGAGTGCCAACAGGAACAGCGCCATGGCGACGCTGGCCAGCGCCGCCTTGGTCGCCAGCGGCAGAAGCTTCTTGCGTTCGTCCTGGGTCACGGGAACAGCAATCCTTCGTCCCAACCGCCCTCGCCGGTGCGGGTGAAGACACGGCGTTCATGCAGCCGGTGTTCGCGATCGAGCCAGAATTCGATCCGCTGCGGCGTCACGCGATACCCGCCCCAATGCGGCGGGCGCGGCACGTCGCCGCCCTCGAAGCGGGCCCGCATGTCCTCGAACCGCGTCTCGAACGTCTCGCGGGCGTCGAGCGGGCGCGACTGGTCCGAGGCCCAGGCGCCCAGTTGCGAGTCGCGGCCCCGGCTGGCGAAATAGGCGTCCGACTCGGTGTCATCGACGCGCGATACCGGCCCCTCGATGCGGATCTGGCGGCGTAGCGACTTCCAGTGGAAGAGAAGCGCGGCCTTGCTCCCCTCGCCCAGGTCCTGCGCCTTGCGGCTCTCGCGATTGGTGTAGAACACGAATCCGCGCGGATCATGGCCCTTTAACAGGACCATGCGCACAGAGGGTTGTCCGGTCGCATCGACGGTTGCCAACGCCATCGCATTGGAATCGTTGATTTCGCTCGCACGCGCCTCGGCAAACCACGCATCGAACAGGGCAAAGGGATCGTCGGCCATGTCGTCGCCCATACGCCTCTGCCATCCGAAAACCAATGTCGGGAACGGAAACGCTGAGTCCGTCATTGGGTCGGTAACGCAACGGAGATTTTCCCAATGCCCGCACGCGCTTACTGGCAGGGTCAGATACGCCTCGCGCTCGTCTCGATCCCGGTCGAGCTCTATCCGGCGACCAAAAGCGGCGCGACCATCCAGTTCAAACAGATCCACGAACCCAGCGGCAAGCCGATCCATTACGAAAAGGTCGTCAACGATATCGGCCCCGTCGACACCGACGAGATCGTGAAGGGCTATCAGGTTGCCAAGGGCGATTATGTCCTGCTCGACCAGGAGGAGATCGACGCGGTCAAGCTGGAATCGAAGAAGACGCTGGAACTGACTCGCTTCGTCGACGCGGGCGAGATCAACGTCCTTTATTACGAACGCCCCTATTTCGTCGTGCCCGCCGACGATCTCGCTGAGGAAGCCTTCATCGTCCTGCGCGAGGCGTTGAAGCGGACGGGCAAGGTCGGCCTGGGCCAGCTGGCGCTGCGGGGCCGGGAGTATATCGTCAGCTTGCGGCCGTGCGGGCGCGGGCTAATCCTGGAGACGCTGCGCTACGCCGACGAGGTGAACAAGGCGCAAGCCTATTTCAGCGACATCGGCGATGCCAAGCCCGACGCCGAACTGCTCGACCTCGCCGAGGCGCTGATCGAGAAGAAGTCCGGTCCCTTCGATCCCAAACAGTTCCACGACCATTATGTCGAGGCGCTGCACCGGCTGATCGAACGCAAGCGCAAGAGCAGGGCCAAGAAGATCATCGAGGACGAGGATGACACGCCGCCCAAGTCGGGCGGCAATGTCGCCGACCTGATGGCGGCGCTGAAAAAGTCGATGGAGACGGGCGAAACCCGATCGCGAACCCGCAAGGCCCCGGCCAAGACGACGCGCAAGGCCCCCGCCAAAAAGACGACCACGCGCAAAGCCCCGGCGCGCAAACATGGCTGATCCGCTCGAACGCTATAACGCCAAGCGCGACTTCACCCGCACCGCCGAGCCTGCGGGAACGCTGGAACCGGGCAAGGGCAACAGCTTCATGGTCCAGAAGCATGACGCGACCCGGCTGCACTGGGACTTCCGGCTGGAGGTGGACGGAGTGCTCAAGAGCTGGGCCGTCACGCGCGGGCCCAGCATCGACCCCGACGAAAAGCGGCTGGCGGTCAGGACCGAGGATCATCCGCTGTCCTATGCGACATTCGAGGGGACGATCCCGGCGGGCGAATATGGCGGCGGCACGGTGATGCTGTGGGATCGCGGGACCTGGTCGCCGGTCGAAGGCAAGAGCGCCAACGACTTGGAGGACGGCCACCTCCACTTCATCCTCGACGGTGAGCGGATGAAGGGCGAATGGCTACTCGTGCGGATGAAACCACGGGCCAAGGAGAAGCGTGAGAACTGGCTGCTCCGCAAGGTCGCCGATGCCCATGCCGGGGGTACGGACACGCTGACCGATCAGGCGCTGACCAGCGTTTCGACCGGACGGACCATGGCGCAGATCGCCGAAGGGAAAGCGGCAAAGCCAAAGTCCGCCAAGACGCGGCCGAGCAAAGCGAAAGCCAAGGCGAAAGGGGGCGCAATGCCCGAATTTCAGCCCCCGGCGCTCTGCACGCTGGTCGACCAGGTGCCCGCCGGGAATGGCTGGCTGCACGAGATCAAATATGACGGCTACCGCGCGCTGATCGCGGTCGGCAATGGTGAGGCGCGCGTATTTACCCGCAGCGGGCTGGACTGGAGCGACAAATTCCCAGGGGTCGTCGCGGCCGCCGCCGACTTACCCGCCACCACCGCGCTGATCGACGGCGAGATCGTCGCGTTCAAGGAAGGACGGCCCGACTTCTCGACGCTGAAGGACGCGATCGGCACCGACAGGCCGATGAGCCTCTTCGCCTTCGACCTGCTCTCGCTCGATGGCGAGGATCTGACCGGCCTGCCGCTCGTCCAGCGCAAGGAACGGCTGCGCGGCATCGTCCCCAAGGGCGACCGGACGATCCAGTTCGCCGAACATATCACCGGCGCGGGCGAGGCGCTGTTCGACAAGCTTTGTGCCGAGGGGCTGGAGGGTGTCGTCTCCAAGCGCGCCGACAGCCGCTATCCCTCGGCGCGCAGCCGCGACTGGCTGAAGATCAAATGCCTGAAACGGCAGGAATTCGTCATCGTCGGCTGGCTGCCATCGGACAAGGCACGACGGGGGCTGAAGTCGCTGCTGCTGGGCGTGTACCGTGACGGGAAGCTGGCCTATGTCGGCAAGGTCGGCACCGGCTTCACGCAGGAACGCATGGCCGAGTTGCGCACGCTGCTCGACGCTCGCCCGCGCAAGACCGCCCCTGTCGAGGCCCCGCGCGCGATGGTACGCGGCGCGCACTGGGTCCGCCCCGATCTGGTCGCCGAGATCGCCTTTACCGAGACGACGCCCGATGGCCTGCTCCGCCATCCCAGCTTCATCGGGCTGCGCGAGGACAAGCCCGCCGATCAGGTGGTCGAGGAACGCCCCGCCCCCGCCCCCGCTTCCTCGTCGGGCGAAAGCGCGGTCACGATCACCCATCCCGACCGGGTGATCTTCCCCGACAGCGACCTGACCAAGGGCGATCTGGCCGATTATGTCGCGACCGTCGCGCCGCTGATGCTTCCCTGGGCCGCGCGGCGGCCGGTCAGCCTGGTCCGCTGTCCGCAAGGCCGCGCGCGGGCCTGTTTCTTCCAGAAGCATGACGCGGGCAGTTTCGGGCCGCAGGTCCATTCGGTGCCGATCCGCGAGAAGGACGGCGGCACCGAACCCTATCTCTATGTCGAGGATGCCGAGGGCCTGCGCGCCTGTATCCAGATGGGGTCGATCGAATTCCATGGCTGGGGTGCGGGCATCGCCGCGCTGGAGCAGCCCGACCGGATGATCTTCGACCTCGATCCCGACCCCAGCGTGTCGTTCGACGAGGTGAAGCGCGCCGCCGTGCATATCCACGACCAGCTGGCCGAACTGGGGCTGACGAGCTTCGCGATGCTGTCGGGGGGCAAGGGCGTGCATGTCGTCGTGCCGTTGACGCCCGATGCCGACTGGCCTGCCGTATCGGACTTTGCCGAGCGTTTCGCCAAGGCGCTGGCGCAAAGCGATCCGGGACGCTTCGTCGCGGTCATGACCAAGGCCAAGCGCAAGGGCCGCATCTTCATCGACTGGCTGCGCAACCAGCGCGGCGCGACGGCGGTCATGCCCTATTCGGCGCGGGCACGGGCCGGGGCGCCGGTGGCCGCCCCGGTGGCGTGGCGCGAGCTGGACGCGATCGACCGGGCGGCACGCTGGACCATCCGCGACGCCGCCGAACTGGTCGCGCGCGCCGACGGCGCGGCCCTGCGCGGCTGGGGGGGCGCGGATCAAATCCTGCCCGACCTCTAATCGCCTGTTGCAACCTTGGGCGGATACGGCGATTTTCCCCGCCCGATGGACCCATCCGAGGACAGCCCCGCACAGGCCGCCGCCTGGATCGCCACCTATCGCAGCATCGCGACGCCCTCGGACGTGCTGGCGGGATCGACCGACCCGGCCTGGCCCGCGATGCTGGAGGAACTGGCCGCCGTCGCCAGCAACCTGGCCCATGCGCGCGAGCGGGTGCAGCGCCACGCCGCCGATATCGGCACGGGGTTCCGCATCATCGGCGAAACCGACGAGCGCCCCTGGCCCGTCTCGCCCGTGCCCCTGCTGATCGACACCACCGAATGGGCGGGGATCGAGGCGGGCGTGGTCCAACGCGCCGAACTGCTGGAGACGATCCTCGCCGATCTATACGGTCCCGGCGATCTGGTGGCCCAGGGGCATATTCCCGCGGCGCTCGCGACCGGCAGCCCTTATTTCCTGCGGCCCATGGTCGGGGTGACGCCGCCGGGCGGGCATCATCTCAGCTTCGTCGCCTTCGACCTGGCGCGCGGGCCGGACGGCGAATGGCGGGTGCTGGCCGATCACCTGCGCAACCCGGCGGGCGCGGGCTATGCGCTGGAGAACCGGCTGGCGGTCAGCCGGACGCTCGGCGGGCTGCAGAACCGGCTGAACGTCCAGCGCCATGCGCCCTTCTTCGCCGCCTTCCGCGCCGGGCTGGCGGCGCAATGCCGTCGCGCCGATCCACGCATCGGCCTGCTGACCCCCGGCCGGTTCAACCCCAGCTATCCCGAACAGGCGCATCTGGCGCGCTATCTGGGGCTGTTGCTGGTCGAGGGCGCCGACCTGGCCGCGATCGAGGGGCAGGTCTATGTCCGCACGGTCGGCGGGCTCAAGCGGATCGACGCGCTGTGGCGGCGACTCGATCCCCGGCTGCTCGACCCGCTGGCGTTCGACAGCCATTCGCAGATCGGCGTGCCCGGCCTGATCGACGCCTATGCCGAGGGACAGGTGGTGCTGGCCAACGCGCCGGGCGCGGGCGTGCTGGAAAGCCCGGCCTTTTCCGCCTTCCTGCCCGCGCTGTCGCAGAAGCTGGCAGGCGCGCCGCTCAAGCTGCCCAATATCGCGACCTGGTGGTGCGGCGGTCCTGCTCAGGCCGGGCATGTCACCGCCCATCTCGACCGGCTGCTGATCGCCCCCGCCTTCGGTCCCCGGCCGCTCGGCCTGCCGGACGGCGCGCGGCCGGGCGCGACCCTGTCGGCCGGGGAGCGCGCGACATTGCTCGCCGACATGGCCCGCCGCCCGCAGGATTATGTCGGGCAGGAGATGGTGCGGCTGTCGACCATGCCCGTCGTCATCGGCGACCGGCTGGAGCCCCGCCCCTTCACCCTGCGGGTCTTCGCCGCGCGCGATGCCGAGGGGCGCTGGACCGTCCTGCCCGGCGGCTTCGGCCGGATCGGCGACCATCCGGAAGCGACCGCCGCGATGATCGGCGAAGGGCTGTGGTCGGCCGATGTCTGCGTCCATGGGCCGGACCCGGTGGCGCCGATGTCGCTGCTCGCCGCGCCCGATTCGCTGCATGTCCGGCGCAATCCGGGGACCTTGCCCAGCCGGGTCGCCGACAATTTCTACTGGCTGGGCCGGTATCTGGAGCGTGGCGAGGCGCTGCTCGCCGCGATCCGGGTGATGCTGGGCAATTCGATCGACGTCGATGGCGGCGCGGCGCTCGACCCGCGCACCGTCGGACGGCTGGTCGGGCTGATCACCGGCGGGGGAGCCGCGCCGCATCCCGACAGCCTGCACCGGGCCGCCCTCACCCAGTTCGCCCGCACCGCGATGGAGGACGAGGCCTGGCACTCGGTCGCGCGGATCAACCGGCTGGCGCGCGGGATCAGCGAGGGGTCGCGCGATCGCCTGTCCGCCGACATGGTGCGGCTGCTGGAGGCGCCCTTCCCCAGCCATGTCGGGATGCTCGACCGGGCGGGTTCGCTCCAGCGCCGCTACGCCGCCATCGCCGGGCTGTCGGCCGAGCATATGGTTCGCACCACGGCCTGGCGCTTCCACGATCTCGGCCGCCGGGTGGAGCGGGCGATGGCGGTGGCGCGCGCGACGCGACTGTTCGGCATGGCGGGGGCGTCGGCGGACGACCTGTCAACGCTGCTCGACCTCGCCAACAGCCAGATCAGCTATCGCCAGCGTTATCCGACCGGGCTGGCGCGTGTCGCGGTGGTCGATCTGGTGGCGCTCGACCCCAACAACCCGCGCGCGCTCGCCTATCAGACCGCGCGCATCGCCGACTGCCTGTCGCGGCTGCCGGTCCTGTCCGACGACGACATGGCCGAGCCGCAACAGGCGCTGGCCATCGCCATCCGCGCCGCCGTCGAGACCCAGGATGCGCGCACCCTGGACGCCGATACGCTGGGCGATGTCGAGCGGCGGCTGGGCCTGCTTTCCGAGGCCATCGCGCGCCGCTATTTCCTGCAGGGAGCCGAGCCCTTGCGGGCGGGCGGATTGACACTGGCATGATCTACGACATCCGCCACATCACGCGCTTCGACTATGGCGCGCAGGTCAAATATGCGCGGTGCAACCTGCGGCTGAAGCCGATCGACTGGCCGGGCCAGACGCTGGAGGCCTATGACCTGATCGTCGAGCCGGTCGGCCGCACCCGCACCGCACGGGCCGAGGCGGGGCTGGCGCATGTCACCCGGCTGGTCGTCGACCGGCCGGTGCGCAGCCTGACGATCGAAAGCCGCGCCCATATGGTGGTCGACCGGCCGGTGCCGATGCCCTCGCCCGGCGACCCGACGCTGGCCGAGGTGTCCGCGCTCGCCCGGTCGAGCCGCGACCTGTCGGCGGCGGGCCCGGCCAACTACATCTTTCCCTCGGCGCTGATCCCGCTCGATCCCGCCATCGCCGAATGGTGCGCCCCCGACCTGTCGCCGGAGCGTGGCGCGCTGGAGGCCGGGTTCGCGCTGGCGGGGCGCATCCAGCGCGAATTCGCCTTCGACCCCGCCGCCACCCTGGTCGACACGCCCCCGGCCGAGGCGTTTCGCCAGCGGCGCGGCGTGTGCCAGGATTTCGCGCAGATTATGATCACCGGCCTGCGCGCCGCGGGGATTCCGGCGGCCTATGCCTCGGGCTATATCCGCACTTTGCCGCCGCCGGGCCAGCCCCGGCTGGTGGGGGCGGATGCGACCCATGCCTGGGTGCTGATCTGGTGCGGGCCCGAACGCGGCTGGGTCGGGGTCGATCCGACCAACGGCATCTGGATGGCGGGCGACCACATCATCGTCGCGGTCGGCCGCGACTATGCCGAGATCGCGCCGGTCGACGGCGTGGTGCTGGGCTCGGGCGCGCAGAAGATGGACGTCAGCGTCGACGTCGCGCCGGTCGGGGAGATGGTGGCGGGGTAGTCAGCCTCCGCCTCGCCACCGTTCGAACGGAGCAAAGGGCGCGGCGTCAGACCGAATCCCTTGGCCTTCGACTTCGCTCAGGCTGAACGGGAGTTGCGGTTTCAGGGCGGATCGACATTCGGGATGGCTTCTTCCCTCTCCCCTGGACAGGGGCGAGGGAAGAACAGGCATCGCTGAACGAGGGTTGGGGTTTTAGCCCTCTTCCGTCACCGCATTGGGATTGTCCTTGTCGGGGTCGGGATGCCCGCCCGTGCCGTGATAGGCCGCGCCGCTCTGGCCGCCGTGGAAATCACCCTCGCGCTCGGGCACGCCTTCGTAACCGCCGCCCTGGCTTTCGCCGCCATGCTTGCCGGGCGCGTCGGATACGCCGTCGGGGGCGCCCTTCTTGGCGTCGCCCATCTTGCCGTCTTTGCCGGTCGCCTGCATCGGCTGGGTCATGATCCGTCTCCTTCGATGCTGCAACGCATGGGAGACGGATTGCGCTCCGGTGCGGACTTCCCCACATAGATCGGTAATACACTGGCAACGGGGACAAGAGTGGCCGATCCATATCAGACGCTGGGCGTAAGCCGCACGGCCAGCGAAGCCGATATCAAGAAAGCCTATCGCAAGCTGGCGAAGGAACTGCATCCCGACCGCAACAAGGACAATCCCAAGGCGGCGGAAAAGTTCAGCCAGGTGACCAACGCCTATGACCTGCTGAACGACAAGGACAAGCGGGCCCGGTTCGACCGGGGCGAGATCGACGGCGACGGCAACCCCGCCGCGCCCTTCGGCTTCGGGGGCGGCGGCGCGGGACCGCGCCCCGGTGCGGGCGGCTTTCGCCAGCAGTTCGACTTTGGCGGCGAGGGTGCGGACATGTCCGACATCTTCGAGGGGATGTTCGGCGGCGCGCGGCGCGGCGGGTTCAGCGGCGGCTTTGGCGGTTTCGGCGGCGGCGGCCGTCGCGAGGCGCCCAAGGGCAACACGATCACCTATGCGCTCAAGGTGCCCTTTATCGACGCCGCGACGCTCAGCCCGCAGCGGGTGACGCTGGGCGACGGCAAGACGATCGACCTGAAGCTGCCCGCCGGGGTGGAGACGGGCACGCAGATGCGTCTGGCGGGCAAGGGCGAGCCGGGTCCGGGCGGCGCGGGCGATGCGATCGTCGCGATCGAGGTCAGCCCGCACGCCTTCTTCATCCGCGACGGCGACGATGTCCGGCTCGACCTGCCCATTTCGCTGGGCGAGGCGGTGCTGGGCGGCAAGGTGAAGGTTCCCACCGTCGAGCGCCCCGTGATGCTGACCGTGCCGCCGGGCACCAGCTCGGGCAAGACATTGCGATTGAAGGGAAAAGGTTTCCACCGCAAGGATGGCGGACGCGGCGATCAGCTCATCACGCTGATCATCGACATTCCGGCCGATGATGCAGCCTTGCAACGCTTCGCGGCCGAATGGAGCGACGACAGGAACCCGAGGGCCGCGCTGGGCGTCTGATCGTTCCATGAACGACCCGAATGGCCTGACCCCCGAAGACCGCGCGCATCACAGGGGCAAGGCCCGAACCGGGCTGGACCGGCAACTCGCCAAGGTCCGGCCGGGTTCGTACGCGTTCGAGATCCTGAAGCGGACCTCGATCGGCGTCTTCAACGACGGGTTCATCCATGCGGGCAACCTGGCCTATCTGGCGTTGATGACGGTGTTCCCGTTCTTCATCACGACGGCCGCCCTCCTCTCGCTGTTCGGGCAGAGCAACGAGACGCAGCATGCGGTCGAGAGCTTCCTGCACGTCCTGCCCCCCGATGTCAGCGACCTGTTGCGCAAGCCGATTCGCGACGTGCTGGCGGCGCGGACGGGATCGCTGCTCTGGCTGGGCGGGCTGGTCGGGCTGTGGACGGTCGGCGGCTTCATCGAGACGATCCGCGACATCTTCCACCGGGCCTACGGCGTGAAGGCGACGGCGGCCTTCTGGCGATCGCGGCTGTCCTCGACTTTGGTCATCATCGCCTCGGTCGTCATCGCACTGCTTTCCTTCCTGGCGGCTGGTATCCTGACCGCCGCCGAACAGTTCATCTATCGCCTCGTCCCCTTTGCGCAGAATGTCGCAGGCTGGGTCGGGCTGTCGCGGCTGATCCCCGGCGCGGTGATGTTCGGCGCGCTCTACATGCTGTTCTATTCGGTCACCCCGTCCAAATATCGCGAGAGCAACTGCCGCAAATGGCCCGGCGCGCTGTTCACCGCCGTCTGGTGGGTCAGCATGACCGCGCTGCTGCCTTGGGCGCTGTCGCAACTGGGCGGGTACGACCTGACCTATGGCAGCCTGGCGGGCGTCGTCGTGATGCTGCTGTTCTTCTATCTGATCGGCCTGGGGCTGGTTTTCGGCGCTCATTTGAACGCGGCACTGGCGGAACCGCCCGAACCGGCGCTAGAGAGGGCGATTGAAGACAGCGAACCGGCAGGAGCGGTAACGGCGTGAACGGATTGATGGCAGGCAAGCGGGGGCTCATCATGGGCCTGGCCAATGACAAGTCGCTGGCCTGGGGCATCGCCAAGCAGCTTTCGGAGGCGGGCGCGGAGCTCGCCTTTTCGTATCAGGGCGCGGCGATGGAAAAGCGGGTCCGCCCGCTGGCGGAACAGCTGGGCGTGGCGCGCCTGTTCGACTGCGACGTCTCCGAGATGGAGTCGCTCGACAAATTGTTCGAGGACCTGAAGGCGGAATGGCCGACGATCGACTTCGTCGTCCATGCCATAGGCTTTTCCGACAAGTCGCAGCTGCGCGGGCGTTATTACGACACCACGCTCGACAATTTCCTGATGACCATGAACATCTCGGCCTATTCGCTGGTCGCGGTCGCCCAGCGCGCGCGCACGATGATGCCCGAGGGCGGCTCGATCCTGACCCTGACCTATTATGGCGCGGAAAAGGTCATCCCGCATTACAACGTCATGGGCGTGGCCAAGGCGGCGCTGGAAACCAGCGTGAAGTATCTCGCGGTCGACCTCGGTCCGGAGAATATCCGCATCAACGCGATCTCGGCGGGCCCGATCCAGACGCTGGCGGCACGCGGCATCGGCGACTTCAACTATATCCTCAAGTGGAACGAGCTGAACTCGCCACTGCGTCGCACCGTGACGATCGAGGATGTGGGCGGTGCTGGCCTGTACATGCTATCCGACCTGTCGTCGGGCGTGACCGGCGAGATCCACCATGTCGACGCCGGGTATAATGTCATCGGCATGAAGGCCGAGGACGCACCCGACATCGCGCTGGCGTAACCCCAATCCTCCCCAAGCTCCGCTTGGGGAGGGGGACCATGCGAAGCATGGTGGAGGGGCATGGCGCGTCGAAAGACAGCCCCACCTCGCGGACGCTGACACCCCTCCGTCAGGCCTGCGGCCTGCCACCTCCCCTTCCAGGGGAGGAAGGGGTCGCCAACATTATCTATCGCGTCTTCCGCTGTGACCTCGCTAAAGACGAACCCATGTCCGAACAGCCCAACGCTGCCATCACCATCCGCCCTGCGCAGGGACAGGACGTCGCCGCGCTCGACGCGCTGCTGGTCGCCAGCTTCCCCGCCCCCGCCGAAGCCGCACTGGTCCGCGACCTGTGCGTCGAGGGCGACATGGTGCTGATGCTGGTCGCGATCGACGAGGCGACGGACGCGCTGGTCGGCGCGATCGCCTTCAGCCGCATGAGCGTCGAGATCGGCGGCAAGCCGATCAACGCGGTCGCGCTCGCCCCGATCGCCGTCGCGCGCGACTGGCGGCAGCAGGGCGTGGGCGAGGCGCTGGTCGCTGCGGGGATCGAGCGGCTGGAGCAGGAGGGCGTCGTCCTGTGCTTCGCGCTGGGGGACCCCGCCTTTTACGGACGGTTCGGCTTTGCGGCGGACGTGGCGCGCGGTTTCGACAGCCCCTATGCGGGCGATTATTTCCTGGCGGTGCCGCTGCAAGGCGGACTGATCCCCTGCGGCGTGCGGGGCGCCGCCGCCCATGCCCCCGCCTTCGCCCGGCTTGGAGACGCAGCGTGAGTTTCAACAGTTTCGGCCGCCTGTTCCGCTTCACCACCTGGGGCGAGAGCCATGGCCCGGCGCTGGGCGCGGTGGTCGACGGGTGCCCGCCGGGAATCGCGCTGTCCGAGGAGGACATCCAGCCCTGGCTCGACAAGCGCCGTCCGGGCACCAGCCGCTTCACCACCCAGCGGCGCGAGCCCGATCAGGTCCGCATTCTGTCGGGCGTGTTTGAGGGCAAGACCACCGGCACCCCGATCAGCCTGATGATCGAAAATGTCGACCAGCGGTCGAAGGATTATTCCAACGTCGCGCTCGCCTATCGCCCCGGCCATGCCGATTATGCCTATGACGCGAAATACGGCTTTCGCGACTATCGCGGCGGCGGGCGCTCCTCGGCGCGTGAGACGGCGGCGCGGGTCGCGGCGGGCGCGGTCGCGCGGGCGGTGATCCCGCAGGTCCGCATCCGCGCCTGGGTCGAATCGATCGGCGGCGACCGGATCGACTATGACGCCTTTGACGATGCGCAGATCGACGCGAACCCGTTCTTCTGCCCCGATGCGGCGGCGGCGGAACGCTGGGAAGCGATCGTCGATGGCGCCCGGAAATCGGGTTCCTCAGTCGGCGCGGTCGTCGCGTGCGAGGCGACCGGCGTGCCTGCGGGCTGGGGCGCGCCGCTCTATGCCAAGCTGGACAGCGAACTCGCCTCGGCCTGCATGAGCATCAATGCGGTCAAGGGCTTCGAGATTGGCGACGGGTTCGCCGCCGCCGCGCTGACCGGCGAACAGAATGCCGACCCGATGCGCAGCGGCAATGGCGGCCCGCGCTTCCTGGCCAATCATGCGGGCGGGATCGCGGGCGGGATCGCCACCGGTCAGCCGGTGACGATGCGCGTCGCGTTCAAGCCGACCAGCTCGATCCTGACCCCTGTCGACACCATCACCCGCACCGGCGAGGAAACGCAGATCGCGACCAAGGGACGTCATGATCCCTGTGTGGGCATTCGCGGCGTTCCGGTTGTGGAGTCGATGGTCGCGCTGGTTTTAGCCGATCAGGCGTTGCTTCATCGCGGTCAGTGTGGTTAACTAGAGGAACGGACGTTCTCCTGCCTCGTTAACCATTGCGAGAATAAAGCAGGAGAGAATCAATGCGTTACATGCATATGATCGCAGCCGGTGCCCTTTTGATCCCCGCCGCCGGCATGGCGCAGGTCACGGGCGGCACGACGGGCACGATGTCGGGCCAGACGACCATGCCGGGCCAGGCGCCCGGACAGACCATGGGCCAGCCTGGCGACACGATGAGCACGACGCCGAGCACCACCACCCGCTCGACCACGCGCAGCAAGAGCCGCAGCCGGACGACCACGCCCGACAGCACGGTCAACACCCCCTCGACCATGCCCGACACCACGGGTTCGTCGACGACCACGGGCAGCGGCACGCTGGGCAGCGACCCGACCACCAGCGGTTCGGCGGGTAGCGGCACGACGGGCGGCACCACCACTCCGCCGGGCAGCAGCGGCGGCATGTAAGCCCTTACGGGTTCGTCACTACGGAAAAGACCCGGTCGCGCGAGCGGCCGGGTCTTTTGTTTGGGTTCGGGGCTTGGCCTTCGACTTCGCTCAGGCTGAACGGAGGTTTGAGCTGACCGCCGTCGGGGTGAACGAGCCTCGGTACTGAACCCCGTTCAGCCTGAGCGAAGTCGAAGGCCACGCGACACCGCCCGCAACAAAAAAGGCCCCGACTCTCGCCGGGGCCTTCCAGATCAGTCCGCAAATGGATCGCGCACCAGGATCGTGTCTTCCCGCTCCGGGCTGGTCGAAACCAGCGCCACGGGGCAGCGGATCAATTCCTCGATCCGCCGGATATATTTGATCGCCTGGGCAGGCAGGTCGGCCCAGCTGCGCGCGCCCGCGGTCGATTCCTGCCAGCCTTCCATCGTCTCATAGACGGGAACGACCTTGGCCTGATCCGCCGCATGGGTCGGGTAGTAATCGAGCGTCTGGTCGCCCAGCTTGTAGCCGACGCAGATCTTCACCTCGTCGAACCCGTCGAGCACGTCGATCTTGGTCAGCGCGATGCCGGTGATGCCGCCGACCGCCGCCGACTGGCGGACCAGCACCGAGTCGAACCAGCCGCAACGCCGCTTGCGGCCCGTGACGGTGCCGAACTCATGCCCGCGCTCGCCCAGACGCTGGCCGGTCTCGTCCTCCAGCTCGGTCGGGAACGGGCCCGATCCGACGCGGGTGGTATAGGCCTTGGCGATGCCCAGCACGAAGCCGACGCCAGATGGCCCCAGGCCCGAGCCGCCCGCCGCCGCACCCGCAATGGTGTTGGACGAGGTGACGAAGGGATAGGTGCCGTGATCGATGTCGAGCAGCACGCCCTGCGCACCCTCGAACAGGATGCGCTTGCCGCCGGCTCGCGCCTCGTTGAGGTCGCGCCACACCGGCTTGGCGAAGGGCAGGACGAAATCGGCGATCTCGCGCAGATCGGCCAGCAGCCGCTCGCGATCGATCGGCGGCTCGCCGAACCCGGCGCGCAGCGCGTCGTGATGGGCGCACAGGCGATCAAGCTGCGGACCCAGGTCATCCAGATGCGCCAGATCGCACACGCGGATCGCGCGGCGGCCGACCTTGTCTTCGTACGCCGGACCGATGCCGCGCCGCGTGGTGCCGATCTTGCCCGCGCCGCTCGCATCCTCGCGCAGACCGTCCAGGTCGCGGTGGATGGGGAGGATCAGCGGGCAATTGTCGGCGATGCGCAGCGTCTCCGGCGTGGCCTTCACGCCCTGCTCGCCCAGCCGCTCGATCTCCGCCTTCAGCGCCCAGGGGTCGAGGACGACGCCGTTGCCGATGACGCTGGGGGTGCCGCGCACGATGCCCGAGGGAAGCAGCGACAGCTTGTAGACATTCTCGCCGACGACCAGCGTGTGACCGGCATTATGCCCGCCCTGGAAGCGGACGACCATGTCGGCGCGCTCGGCCAGCCAGTCGACGATCTTGCCCTTGCCTTCGTCGCCCCATTGCGCGCCGATGACTGCTACATTTGCCATGGATGCTATGCTCCGCCTGCCGGACGGACCCCATGCGCCCTTCGACAGGACTCGGCGCGAGGGGGGTTTCCAATGATGTGCGGGGCGCGCCTAGCGGGACGCGGCCCCCGATGTCAACCGGCGATGGCGCGCGGCGCGCCGCCGTCGAGGATATGGGTGCAAAGCTGCGCCTGCGGGGTGTCCCCTTCCTCCAGCGCCTGCACGGTCACCCAGCCCTGCGCGCGGAGCGAGGCCCCCGTCGCAGGCTCGGTGCCGAAGGGAAGGAACAGCCGCCGCCGCTCGGTCGGCGGGGCGGTGGCGACGATGGCGTCGGCATAGAGCGAGAAGCCGGTCGCCTTCTCCTCGGCGCCGTCCTCGTGGAAGATGGTATAGGTGCCGCCGCGTCCCACTTCGCGCGGGGGCCCCGCGACGAACAGCGAAAAGCCCAGCCAGCTCTGGAACTCGAACCCATGCCGTTCGGTCGGGTCGAGCGTCATCGACACCCCCTCGCCCAGTGCGGCCGCAATGGCCTCCAGCGCATCGAGACGGCTGGCGAGCACGCCTTGGGTGTCGAAGGCGCGGAGACGCGCGATGGCGGTTGCGAACGGCCCGGCGGCCTCGACCAGCGGCAGATAGGCGGGTGCGATCGCCGCGACCCCGCCCGCATCCTTGGCATCCAGCCGGTCGCGGAGCGCTGCCACTTGATCGCCCGCGACCGGCAACGGCCCGGCGGCCAGCAGGTCGACCAGATCGGGCAGGGTGAAGTCGATCGAAATGCCGGTTGTACCCGCCGCGACCAGAGCCTCGACCGCGACACGCACCACCTCGGTCGCCGCCGCCGTCGAGTCGAGCCCGATCAGCTCCGCACCGATCTGGCGCCACTCACGCGCGGGCGCGAGTTCGGAGCCGCGCAGGCGCACGACGGTGCCCGCATAGGACAGGCGCACCGGGCGCGGGTGATGCCCCATGCGCGTGGCGGCGATCCGCGCCACCTGCGCGGTCAGGTCGGGCCGGATGGCGAGCGTGCGCTGCGACACCGGATCGACGAAGCGAACCGCATCATGCAGCCCCCCCGCCTTCAACCGCGAGCCCAGCGCCTCGGCGAACTCGATCGACGGCGGATCGGCACGCTCATAGCCATGCAGACGCGCCGCCTCCAGCACCCGCGCCTCGACCGAGGCGGCGGCATCGGCATAAGGCGGAAGACGGTCGTGATAGCCTTCGGGAAGGAGCGCGGTCATCGAGTAAACCTGTTCATCAGCGTGTGCGCCACGCCGTCGGGGTTGGTCATGACATCCGCATTGGGAAACCGGATCACCTGGTATCCCGCTTGCGCCAGCCATGCCGTACGACGGGCATCGCGTGATTGGTCGCTATGCGTATCGCCGTCAACCTCGATGACCAGCTTGTGCGAGCGCGCGGCGAAGTCGGCGATATAAGGGCCGACCGGGACTTGGCGCGAGAATTTGATGCCGTGGAAGCGCCGGTCGCGGAGAATGAGCCAAAGGCGCTTTTCCGGCTCGGTCATTGCGCGACGCATGGCGCGGGCGCGATCCCGAAGGACGGGGTCGGTCTGCATGTGAATGGCTCCCCCTGTTTCGAGGAGCGTACCACTCCCTCTCCCCACTGGGGAGAGGGTCGGGGTGAGGGGTTGGGGCTTGGCACAACGTTATCGCCCAGCCCCCGCCCCTCACCCAACCCTCTCCCCGAGGGGGAGAGGGCTTTGTGGGATCAGAACACCAGGCCCATCGCGGTCTTCACGCCCGGCAGCGCCTTGACCTTTCCAAGCAGGTTCGCGTCCACCGCCTCGTCGACCGAAAGCAGCAGCACCGCCTCGCCGCCCGCCGAACGACGGCCGAGGTGGAAGGTGCCGATATTGACGCCCGCCTCGCCCAGCGTGGTGCCCAGGCGGCCGATAAAGCCCGGCGCGTCCTCGTTGACGACGTACAGCATCGGCCCGGCCAGATCGGCCTCGACCTTGATGCCGAACAGCTCGACCAGGCGCGGGGCCTGATCGCCGAACAGCGTGCCCGCGACCGAACGCTCACCGTCCGCCGTCTTCACCGACACGCGCAGCAGCGTGTGATAATCGCCCTCGCGCTCGGTCCGCACTTCGCGCACCTCGACACCGCGGTCGCGGGCGAGCAGCGGCGCGTTGACCATGTTGACCGTGTCGGTCTGGTTGCGCAGGAACCCGGCCAGCACCGCGCTGACCATCGGCTTGGCGTTGAGGTCGGCCGCCGCACCCTCGGTATGGACGGAGATGCGCGCGATCGCGCCCGTCGTCAGCTGGCCGACCAGCGCGCCCAGCTTTTCGGCGAGCGCCATGTACGGCTTCAGCTTGGGGGCCTCCTCGGCCGACAGGCTGGGCATGTTGAGCGCGTTGGTGACGCCGCCCGACACCAGGAAATCGGCCATCTGCTCGGCGACCTGGATCGCGACATTGACCTGCGCCTCGGTGGTCGACGCGCCCAGATGCGGCGTCGAGATGAAGTTCGGCGTGCCGAAGAGCGGGCTCTCCTTGGCGGGCTCCACCTTGAACACGTCGAGCGCCGCGCCCGCGATATGCCCCGAGTCGAGCCCGGCCTTCAGCGCCTCCTCATCGACCAGGCCGCCACGCGCACAGTTGATGATCCGCACGCCCTTCTTGGTCTTGGCGAGATTTTCGGCCGACAGGATGTTGCGGGTCTGGTCGGTCAGCGGCGTGTGCAGCGTGATGAAGTCGGCACGGGCGAGCAGTTCGTCCAGCGTGACCTTCTCGACGCCCATTTCCAGCGCGCGCTCGGGCGTCAGGAACGGGTCGAAGGCGACGACCTTCATCCGCAGGCCCAGCGCACGGTCGGCGACGATCGAGCCGATATTGCCCGCGCCGATCAGGCCCAGCGTCTTGGACGTGAGTTCGACGCCCATGAAGCGGTTCTTCTCCCACTTGCCCGCTTGCGTCGAGGCATCGGCCTCGGGCAGCTGGCGGGCAAGCGCGAACATCAGCGCGATGGCGTGTTCGGCGGTGGTGATCGAGTTGCCGAACGGCGTATTCATCACCACCACGCCCTTGGCGCTGGCGGCGGGGATGTCGACATTGTCGACACCGATCCCGGCGCGGCCGACGACCTTCAAATTGGTCGCGTGCTCCAGGATCTCCTTGGTGACCTTGGTCGAGCTGCGGATCGCCAGGCCGTCATACTGGCCGATGATCGCCTTCAGCTCTTCCGGAGTCTTGCCGGTGATCTCGTCCACCTCGACCCCGCGCTCGCGGAAGATCTGAGCGGCCTTGGGGTCCATTTTGTCGCTGATGAGAACTTTGGGCATGGGGATGGCTCCGGGAATAGGGGAATAGCTCCCTCTCCCCACTGGGGAGAGGGTCGGGGTGAGGGGTTGGGGCTGGGCGATCCATTTGCGGATCAGCCTAGTGCCGCCCCTCACCCAACCCTCCCCCCGGCGGGGAGAGGGCCAAGAAGGGTCAGGCCTTGGCCGTGGCGTAGGCCCAGTCGAGCCAGGGACCGAGCGCCTCGATATCGGCGGTTTCGACCGTGGCGCCGCACCAGATGCGCAGGCCCGCGGGCGCGTCGCGGTAACCCGCCACGTCATAGGCCGCGCCTTCGGCCTCCAGCAGCGCGGCCATCTTCTTGATCAGCGCCTCGTCAGCGCCCTCGACCGTCAGGCAGACGCTGGTGGTCGAGCGGATCGCCGGATCGGCGGCGAGATGGCCGAGCCAGTCGCGCTCCTCGACGATCTTGTTCAGCGCCGCCGCATTGGCGTCCGACCGCTTGACCAGCGCCGCCGCGCCGCCCAGCGCCTTGCCCCATTCGAGCGCGAGGATCGCGTCCTCGACGGCGAGCATCGACGGCGTGTTGATCGTCTCGCCCTTGAACACGCCCTCGGCCAGCTTGCCCTTCGACACCAGGCGGAACACCTTGGGCAGCGGCCAGGCGGGGGTGTAGGTTTCGAGGCGCTCGACCGCACGCGGGCCCAGGATCAGGACGCCATGCGCGCCCTCGCCGCCCAGCACCTTCTGCCACGAGAAGGTCGCGACATCGATCTTGTCCCAGGGCAGGTCATAGGCGAACACCGCGCTGGTCGCGTCGGCGAAGGACAGGCCCTCGCGGTCGTCGGCGATCCAGTCGCCATTGGGCACGCGCACGCCCGAGGTGGTGCCGTTCCAGGTGAAGAGCACGTCGTTCGACCAGTCGACCGCGTTCAGGTCCGCGATCTGGCCGTAATCGGCACGCAGGACGGTGGGGTCGAGCTTCAGCTGCTTGACCGCGTCGGTCACCCAGCCCTCGCCGAAGCTTTCCCAGGCCAGGGTGGTGACGGGGCGTGCGCCCAGCATGGTCCACATCGCCATCTCGAACGCGCCGGTGTCGGAGCCGGGGACGATGCCGATGCGGTGGGTGTCGGGGAGCTTGAGCAGCTCGCGCATCAGGTCGATGCAATATTGCAGCCGCTGCTTGCCGATCTTCGAGCGATGCGAACGGCCGAGGCTGTCCGTCGCGAGCTTGGCCGCTTCCCAACCGGGAGGCTTGGCGCAGGGACCGCTGGAGAAATAGGGGCGCGCCGGTTTGGTGGCGGGCTTCGCGGGCGCAAGAGTGGCGTCGGCGGCAATCGTATCAGTCATTTAAGACTCTCCTCACAGAGAGCACGCGCGGCGTTGGGACCGCGTGGCCCGTCGACGGCCCTAGCGATGTCGATCGAAGATGACAACCACAATCGCAACGGCGCAATTTTGCGTCGATCCGGGCCTTCGCCAAGCATGTCGAAACGGTTGCAGCGACAGAGGTCGTCAGCCACCCGACGCCACCGCGACCGCGCTGCACGGCCAGCCCGGCGATGGGCCGGAGCATGTCGCAACCCCGGCTCCGCACGCCGGATCGGGGCTGACAAAAGCGCAGCGGCAGCGGACAAGGGGATACATGGTTCGCGTTCCCCTTTCCCTCGCCCTCCCGATTCTCGGGGCCGTTCTGCTTTCGGGATGCGGCCGTCCCGACCGGCCCTCGCAACCGGCCTCGCGCCCCGAGCCCTATCGCCCGCCGGCCCGCGAAACCGCGCAGTGCGAGGCCGATCTGCGGCGCGAGGGCGTGGCCTATCGCCGCCTGCCCGACAAGGAATTGGGGCCGGGCTGCGGCCTGTACGGCGCGGTGCAACTGACCGATATCGGCGTGCCCGTGACCGGCGTCACCGCGATGCGGTGCGGCAATGCCCGCGCCTTTGCCGGATGGGTGCGCAATGCCGTCGCCCCCGCCGCCTGGCAGATATTGGGATCGCAACTGGTCAAGGTCGAGGGGATGGGCAGCTATGCCTGTCGCAACATCGTCGGCACCACGCGGATGGGGGATCGGCGATCGGGCCATGCGCTGGCCAATGCGGTGGATGTCGGCGGCTTCGTGCTGAAGGACGGGCGGCGGATCACCCTGTTGAACGACTGGTATTCCACCGATCCGCAAATCCGCCAGTTCTGGACGACGATTCGCGCATCCGCCTGTCGGCGCTTCGGCACGGTGCTCAGCCCCGACTATAACGCCGCGCACCGCAATCACCTGCATCTGGAAGACGATAACGCCCGTTTTTGCCGGTAGCATCGGCCCCGGCGATCCCCTACATCATCCGAAATGACCGATAAGACCCAAGTACCGAACCGCGTCTTCCCCAATGCCAGCCAGGACGCCGAAAGCGCCAAGACGATCGTCTCGACGCCGCAGACCGAAAGCCCGGCCTATACGCTGGCCTTTCAGGACATGGACTTCCTGCTGCGCGAAGACCTTCGCCCCGTCCGTTTCCAGCTGGAATTGCTGAAGGCGCAGCTGCTGCTCGAAGAGGCCAAGATCGCCTCGACCTTCGTCTTCTACGGCTCGGCGCGCATCCCAGAGCCTGCCAAGGCGCAGGCGATGCTGGAGCTGGCGCATGACGACAAGTCGCGCAAGATCGCCGAGAATCTCGTCGCAAAGAGCAAATATTACGACATCGCGCGCGAACTGGCGCAGATCACCAGCCGCCTGCCGCGCGACGATCGGGGCATGCGGCAGTTCGTCGTCTGCTCGGGCGGCGGCCCGTCGATCATGGAGGCGGCCAATCGCGGCGCGCATGACGTCGGCGCCGAGTCGGTGGGCCTGAACATCGTCCTGCCGCACGAGCAGGCGCCCAACCCTTACGTCACGCCGTCGCTGAGCCTGCAGTTCCACTATTTCGCGCTGCGCAAGATGCACTTCCTGCTCCATGCGCGCGCGCTGGCGGCCTTTCCGGGCGGGTTCGGGACGTTTGACGAACTGTTCGAGCTGCTGACGCTGATCCAGACCGGCAAGATCCAGCCCATTCCCGTGCTGCTGTTCGGCCGGGCCTTCTGGGAGCGCGTCGTCAATTTCGAGGCGCTGGTCGAGGAGGGCGTGGTGTCCGAGCGCGACCTGGGCATCTTCACCTATGTCGAGACCGCCGAGGAAGCCTGGGACGTGGTGCGCAACTTCTATGAGGAACGCGCCCGCAAGGAAGCCGAGCGGGGCTGAACCCCGGCAACCCGACAAAAGCGGTTTCCAAAGCCCGTCTTCGCAAGAAGGCGGGCTTTGTCGTTGGCGGCGGGAATCGATTGTCTTCGCCCACGGCGTCGCGCATGATCGCGGCACCTCTTGGGATGATCGTCGATGCTTGCGCTGGCCTTTTTCGCTTCCGTCGCTGCGGATCATTGCCGGGTCGAGAATGCTCGCTACGTGCTGCGCCATCAGCCGAGCGTGACCGCCGCGTTCCGCCCGGTCGACAGCGGCCCGCAATGGCCCGCCGGGGTCGCCATGGCCATTCGCTTCGGCGATAGCGGGCGGCGTCTCTGGTGGCTGCCCTGGAACGGCGGCACCGACGGCCGCCAGCATCTGGCCTCCACGACCGACGTGACCCGGCCCGGCTGGCACCCGCCCTCCCCCGATGGCGGGCCCCGGCCGCTGGGCGACATGGCCTATGTCGGAACGACCGCCGCCTATGATGTCATCGGATCGGTGCCACGGCGCGGCGGACCGGCACCCGCGCACATCCTGCTTCCCGAACTGCGCGACGCGGCGTGGCATGGCGACACGGGCCAGCGCGATCGGGCCGCCACGCAATTCTTCGATCTGGTCGGGTGTGCGTCCTCCACCCGCTCGGGCAGCCGCTGAGCCCATTCGGGCCGTCCTCACCCGCCGATCATCAGCCCCCGCTCATGACCGAGCCGGGCGGCGGAAAACGCCGCCCGCGCGTCAGCGAGTCGTCGGAATCATCCGGGCGATCGCGCAGCCAAACACGACCGAACCTACTATCCAGCTCACACCGATTTCAATGGCCAGTGCCATGACACCCCTCCCCGTCTCTCTATGACGATCCATGTATCGGGATAAACACTATCGCGCCAACAAACTTGTTCGCAGTCGGTGATCGGAGGCGTGATTGAAGGCCGCCGCGTCCTTCCTCTGGACAGGCCGCCGCCCCCAAAGAAAAAGGGCCGGACGTTTCCGTCCGACCCCCTTTCCGACAGGCTGGCTGTTACGCCGCCTTCGAGCGCGCGGCGCGCTTGCGCTCGTTGGGATCCAGGAAGCGCTTGCGCAGACGGATCGACTTCGGGGTCACTTCGACCATTTCATCGTCGTCGATATAGGCGATGGCCTGTTCCAGCGTCATCTTCTTCGGCGGGGTCAGGCGGATGGCGTCATCCTTGCCGCCCGACGCGCGGAAGTTGGTCAGCTGCTTCGCCTTCATCGGGTTGACCTCGAGGTCATCCGTCTTGGCGTTCTCGCCGATGATCATGCCTTCATACAGCGCTTCGCCGTGCCCGACGAACAGGATGCCGCGCTCTTCGAGCGGACCCAGCGCATAGCCCTGCGCTTCGCCCGCGCCGTTCGAGATCAGGACGCCGTTCTTGCGGCCTTCGATCTTGCCCTTGTGGGGGCCGTACTTCTCGAACAGGCGGTTCATGATGCCGGTGCCGCGCGTGTCCGACAGGAACTCGCCGTGATAGCCGATCATGCCGCGCGACGGCGCGGAGAAGGTGATGCGGGTCTTGCCGCCGCCCGAGGGACGCATGTCGGTCATCTCGGCCTTGCGCAGGTTCATCTTCTCGACGACCGTGCCCGAATATTCCTCGTCCACGTCGATGATGACGGTTTCGTACGGCTCGGTCTTCTTGCCGTCCTCGTCCTCGCCGAACAGCACGCGCGGGCGGCTGATGCCCAGCTCGAAGCCTTCGCGGCGCATCGTCTCGATCAGAACGCCGAGCTGGAGTTCGCCGCGACCGGCAACCTCGAAGCTGTCGCGGTCGTCGCTCTCGGTGACCTTCACCGCGACGTTCGATTCCGCTTCGCGCATCAGGCGGTCGCGGATCATGCGGCTGGTGACCTTGGTGCCCTCACGGCCCGCCATCGGCGAGTCGTTGACCGCGAAACGCATCGACAGCGTCGGCGGATCGATCGGCTGCGCCTGCAGCGGCTCGGACACGCTGGTGTCGGCGATGGTGTTCGCCACCGTCGCGACCGCCAGACCGGCCAGCGAGATGATGTCGCCCGCCTTGGCTTCCTCGACCGGCACGCGGTCCAGGCCGCGGAACGACAGGATCTTCGACGCGCGGCCGGTTTCGATCACATTGCCCTCGGCGTCGAGCGCATGGATCGCCTGGTTCAGCTTGACCGTGCCCGAGTTGACGCGGCCGGTCAGGATGCGACCCAGGAAATTGTCGCGGTCGAGCAACGTCACCAGGAAGGTGAAGGGCACGTCCTCGACTTCTACCTTCGGGGCGGGGACATGGTTCACGATCGTCTCGAACATCGGGATCAGCGTGCCTTCGCGCGCGTCCATGTCGGTCGAGGCATAGCCGTTGCGGCCCGAGGCGTAGAGGACCGGGAAGTCCAGCTGCTCGTCATTCGCGTCGAGCGAGACGAACAGGTCGAACACTTCGTCCAGCACTTCCTGGATACGCGCGTCGGCGCGGTCGACCTTGTTGACGACGACGATCGGCTTCAGGCCGAGCGCCAGCGCCTTGCCGGTCACGAACTTGGTCTGCGGCATCGCGCCTTCCGACGAGTCGACCAGCAGGACGACGCCGTCGACCATCGACAGGATGCGCTCCACCTCGCCGCCGAAGTCGGCGTGGCCGGGGGTGTCGACGATGTTGATGCGGATCGACTCGTCGCTGCCCGGGGGAGTCCAGTCGACCGAGGTCGGCTTGGCGAGAATGGTGATCCCGCGCTCCTTTTCCAGGTCGTTGGAGTCCATCGCGCGCTCTTCCACGCGCTGGTTGTCACGGAAGGTGCCCGACTGGCGGAACAGCTGATCGACCAGGGTCGTCTTGCCATGGTCGACGTGCGCGATGATCGCCACGTTGCGGAGGCTCATGCAGGTTTCTCTTGTTCGGAGGGTATGTCGCCGCGCGCCATAGCCGAAAGCTGCGCAAAGCGAAAGGGTGGCGCAAATATTGCGGCGCACAAAGGCGGTGATTGGCTGAAACGAGCGGGAAAGCGACAGGTTCCTCCCCGCTCGTGGGGAGGATTACTTGGCGCGCGGCACCACCTTCAGCGTCCAGTCGGTGTCAGGCCGCAGATATTTCGCCGCCACCGCCTGGATGTCGGCGGGGCCGATCGAGACGAAATCCTGTGCCAGCCGCTGGGTCGCCTCGATCCGGCGGGGGTCGTAGGAGGCACCCGCCAGGCGCTGCATCCAGAACTGGTTGCCCGACGACATCCGCATCAGCCGTTGCGCCATGGGGCGCTTGATCCGCTGCAACTCGTCGGCATCGATCGGATGCGCGGCAAGGTCGGCGGCGATGGCGCGTGCGGTCGACAGGAAGAAGTCGACCTTGTCGGGGGCGACCATGCCGATCGCGATCATCCGCCCGCCGCCGGGCAGGCCGAGCGGCCACTGGCTGCCGACCTGCGGGCTGTAGCTGGCCCCGGCCTGCGAACGGAGCCGGTCGAACAGCCGGTCCGAAAAGACCTGCGCCAGCACGTCCAGCCGGTTGCGGATCCGGTCGTCCCCCGCCCCGCCGCCGGTCGGCCAGGCGATCACCGCCGCCGCCTGGTCGGCGGGGCCGCCATGGGTGCGCACGACCGGCGTGGCGACATGCGCGGGGAAGCGGACCGGAGGAGCGGGCGACGCATCGACCTTGCGCGCGGGGATCGCGCCCAGGCTCTCGGCCACCGCCTTGATCGCCTCGTCCGCCTTCACGTCGCCGAACACCGACACCTCGATCGGGCCGGAGGCGAGCAAGGGCGCCCATAGCGCCTTGAACGACGCGGGGGTGAGCGCCGCCACTGCCTCGCGCGGCGGGGTGCCCCAGCGCGGATCGCCGTCGCGCAGCAACCGCTCCAGATCGCGGCCCAGCACGCTGTCGGGCGAGGCGTCGAGCCCGTCATACCCCGCCAGCATCGCCGCCTTGGCCCGGTTGACCGGCGCGGCGTCCCAGCGCGGCGCGACCAGCTTGGCCGCCATCAGCTTCAGATTGTCGGCATAGTCGTCGGGCGAACTCAGCGCGTTGAAGGCAAAGGCATCGTCCTCGATCCCGAAGTCCATCCCCATGCGCCGCCCGGCGGTCAGCCGGTCGAGATCGCCCTGGTCGAACTTGCCGATCCCGCCCGCCACCAGCGCCAGATCGGCCGCCCAGGCCGGGCTTTCGCGATGGGCGGGCAGCGCGTCATAGCCACGCCCGAACCGGACGCGCAGATAGATGCGCGCCGTCTCACCGTCATTCGCGAACAGCAACAGCCGCACGCCATTGGCGAAGGTGATCTTCTCCAACCCCAGCGCATCGATCTTCTCGCGCGCCACGACCTTGCCCGGCGCGCCCAGCCTGGGCAGCTGGGCGAAGCTGATCGTCCCCTGTCGGCGGCGCTGTTCGGCCAGCGGGCGGACATCGGCCTTCAGCGCGGCGGTCAGCCGGGCGACCGCATCGGCTTGCGCGGTGCGGGTGTTGACCAGCGCGCGCGTCGCGGTCCCCTGGAAGATCCGGCGCGTCGACGCCAGCACCGTCTCGGGCGTGAACATCCGCGCCGCCACCGCCTGCTTCAAGATCTGATAGCTGCTCTCCGGCGCGGTCACGGTCTCGCGAATGTCGAGCGCGCCGACCATGTCGTCGGCCTGCTTGGCCCCCGCCTCGACCCGCGCGGTCTCTACCTCGGTGCGCAGGATGGCGTCGTAATCGGCGAGCTCGCGGTCGATCTCGGCCTGGGTGGGCGCGGTCGCCATCGCATCGGCGATGACCGCGCGCACGTCCTTGAGCGCGGCCTCCCAATCCTCACCAAGAGGCACGACGTTCACCGTCGTCATATTGGCCGAGCGGGACACGTCGTCGAGCGCGACGCTGGCCTGCAGGAAGCTGCCCCCCGCCCGTGCCCGGTTTTCCAGCCGGCGGCTGATCAGGCGCGCGGCGACCATGTCGACCATCCGCTTCTGGTTGAAGATCGCGGTGTCGTCCTGATATTGCCAGGGGCGCAGCACGCCCATCGCCACGGTCGGCGGCAGGGCGGGTTCGACCAGCGCGCCCGCCATCGGCGCATCGGCCCGGGGGCTGCCGAAATCGGGATCGGGCGGATTGGCGCCGACGCCCTGCCAGCCGCCGAAATTCCTGGTGACCAGTTGCGCCAGGACGAGCGGGTCCATGTCGCCCGAGATGACGACCACCGCGCGCTCGGGCCGATACCAGCGGTCGTGGAACGCCCGCACGCTCTCCGGCGTCGCCGCCTCCAGCGTGGCGAGCTGCCCGATCGGCGACCGCTCGGCGAGCGGCTGGCCGGCGAAGAAGGTCTCGCGCAGCTTGTCCGAATAGCGGACCTGCGGCCCCGGCTGTTCGCGCCGCTCGGCCAGCACCACCGGCCGCTCGGCATTCAGCGACTGGGCGGTGATCGAGGGGGCCGCCATCATGCCCGCCAGGATCTTCAGGCTCTCGTCCAGCCCCGCCTCGGTCGCGCCGGGCAGGTCGAGCTGATAGACGGTCTGGGTCGGCGTGGTCGAGGCGTTGGAGTCCGACCCGAAGGTCGCGCCCAGCCGCTGCCAAATCCGCTTGGCCTCGCCGTCGGGGACATATTGCGAGCCGCGGAACGACAGATGCTCGATCAGATGGGCGAAGCCGCGTTCCGAGTCGCGTTCGTTGAGCGACCCCGCATCGATCCGCACCCGCACCGCCACCTGCCCCGGCGGCACCCCGTTGCGCCGGACCGCGAAGCGCAGGCCATTGGCCAGCCGCCCGAACTTCCACGCCTTGTCCTGCGGCAGGTCGGAGCCCTTGTAGAGCCAGGCGCTCTGGTCGACGCCGGGAATGGGCGGCAGCGGCGCGAGCGGATCGCGCTCGGCGGGCGCGGCGGGTGCGGTCGCCACCGTGACGGGGACGGGCATCCCCTGCGGCACCGAACGCTGGTCCGTCGGGCCCGGCCGGGGGGCCTGGGCGATGACGGGAAGGGCCAGCCCGATCAGGACCGGCAGGGCAAGACTGCGCAACGCGCGGATCGTGAACGCCATGCCCCCCTCTTATCGCGGCGAACGCGCCACCGCCAGTCGCCCCCAAATCGCCCCAATCCCCCGTCCCGCGGCGCTCCCCCGCCGGGTCGCCGCCATCATTTCGACCCATAGGCGGGCTAGTCCGGCGACACTGACCTTGCGGCAGGAGGACGGCCAACGTCCCCGGTGCAGGCGTCGAGGCCGGGGATATGAAGCGCGTGATGACCAAGTCGATGAATGCCGGAGTCCAGCGTCCTTCGCAGGGCGCAATATGGCATAAATCGGGCGCATGCGACGCGGATGCCCCCGCCCCCAGGGCCGACCTGTCGCTGGTCCCGCCCCAGCCCGCTCCGTTCCCGCCGACCGACGCGGCGGCGCGGCCGTCGCTCGGCCGGGCGATCGGCGCGCGGTTGCGGCACCTGCCCGACCGGCTGCTCGCGGCCTCCTCGCTGGTCGCCAATGATCCGGTGCTCGACGTGCGCGACTTCGGCTGGACGGCGGGGCTCCGTTGCCACTGGGCCGCGATCCGCGACGAGGTGCGAGCCGATCCGGCGGCCGGGGCGGACTGGCGCGCCTGCCCGCGCTTGGCGGCGATCGTCGCGGCGATTCCGGGGCTTCATGATGCCCATATCGCCCGACTCGCGCCCGGTGCGCATGTCCCGCCCCGGCGCGGCGCGACCAAGGGGCTGATCACCTGCCATCTGGGGCTCGCCGTCCCGCGCGACGGCGATGCGCGGATGCGAGTGAAGGATCGCATCGTCCGTTGGGCCGAGGGCGAGACCCTGGTGTTCGACGACACCTATGTCCATGAAATGTGGAACGAGACGGGCGGGACGCGCACCGTCCTGGTCGTCCAGGTCGTCCGCCCGCTGCGCCAGCCGGGACGCTGGATCGCCGAGTCGCTGTTGGGACTGGGGCAGCGCGACCGCCCCGCCTGAAAATCCCGTCCGGGGCCGTGACGCGGGCGACGTTAATATTTTGGCAACCCGCCGACACCAATGGCAAGTCATTCTTTCCATTGGCTTTTGTCACAAATTTGTCATGAAAATCAAAAGTGTCGCCGCTCGCCTGATCGCCCCGGTCCTGGTGTCCGTGATATTGCTCGCCAGCCTGTCGGGGGTGACGCTTCACCTCTCGCAAAGGGTGGCCGCCGCCAATGAGGCCGCCACCGATGCGGGCGCGCTGATGTTCCGGCTGGCGGAACTGCGCTCGCTCAGCCGGTCGTTGCAGCGCGATGCGCTCAACCTGGCGCTGGAGGAGGACCCGGCGGAGCGGCAGGTGATCCTGACCAAATTCACCAGGCGACTGGCCAGCTTCGGCGACGGGCTGGCGTCGCTGCGCCGCGCGCCGCCGGGATCGGTATCGGCCGATTATCTGGCGTCGCAGGACCAGGTGCGCGCCGAACTGGCGATCGCCGGGCGGCTGGCCAATGGCGGCGACCGGGCGGGCGGCCTGGCCCATTTCCGCCAGCGCGTCCGCCCCGCCGAGCGGCGCGCCTCCACGATCGCCGACAGCCGGATCGACGCGCTCAAGGACGAGGTCGCCGCGCTTCACGAACGTGCCGCCGAGACCGCCGAACAGGGTCGCTGGATCCTGATCGGCGCGACCGCGATGCTGGCGGTGGTCGGGCTGGCCATGGGGGTGACCATCGCGCTGCGGACGGTGGTGCGCCCGCTACACGACCTGCGCGCCGCGATGGGGGCGCTGGCCGCCGGGCGGACCGACATCGCCATCCCGCACGGATCGCGCGCGGACGAGGTGGGCGAGATGGCCCGCTCGATGGCGGCGTTTCGCGACCATCTGGCCGAGGCCGAGGCAGCCAAGGCGCGCCAGACCGACCTGATCGTGTCGAGCATCGGCCAGGGCCTGTCCGCGCTGGCGAAGGGGGACCTGACCGCCCGGATCGACGCGCCGCTGGAGGCGCCCTTCGCGCGGCTGAAGGCCGATTTCAACGGCGCGATGCTGGCCTTGCAGGCCGCCATGGCGGCGGTGGCGGGCACGGCGGACGGTATCCGGGCGGGCGCGATCGACATTCGCCAGGCCTCCGACGACCTGTCCCGCCGGACCGAGCAACAGGCCGCCAGCCTGGAGGAGACCGCCGCCGGGATGGACGAGGTCACCGCCACCGTCCGCCACGCCGCCGACGGCGCCGCCCAGGCCGCGCAGGTGGTCGAACGGACCCGCAGCGAGGCGCGTGAGGGTGGCGCGGTGGTCGACCGCGCGCGCGCCGCGATGGGCGACATCGAACACGCCTCGACCGAGATCGCCACGATCATCGGGGTGATCGACGGCATCGCCTTCCAGACCAATTTGCTCGCGCTCAACGCCGGGGTCGAAGCCGCGCGGGCGGGCGATGCGGGCAAGGGCTTCGCGGTCGTCGCGTCCGAGGTGCGCGCGCTGGCGCAGCGTTCGGCGGATGCCGCGCGCGACGTGAAGGCGCGGATCCTGGCCAGCGCGGATCAGGTGCGCGTCGGCGTCGACCTGGTCGGCCAGACCGGCGACGCGCTGACCCGGATCAATCAGGGGATGGGCGAGATCGGCGCGCTGATGACCGGCATCGCCAAGGATACCGCGCATCAGGCGGGCAGCATGGGCCAGATCAACCTCGCGCTGACCGAGATGGACGGCGTCACCCAGCAAAATGCCGCGATGGTCGAACAGGCGACCGCCGCCGCGCGCACCCTGGCGCAGGAGGCGGAAGAGCTGAACGCGGCGATCGCCCGCTTCCGCCTGGCCGAGCCGCGCAGCACCCGGCCGTCGGCGCCGCTGCACCTCGTCGCCTGAGGGACTGGTTGGAGACTCGCTCGCAACAAAGTCGGGCGGCACCGGCCCCCGGAATCGGGTGGGGACCATCAAGGCTTGGGGATTCGAAACGCATCCTTTCCCCGCCCGTGCTTGATCCCCGTCGCGACCCGCGCCACATGGGGGATATGCTGATCGAGACCGAACCGACGCCCAATCCGGCGACGCTGAAATTCCTGCCCGGCCGCAAGGTCATGGACAGCGGCACCCGCGACTTCGCCTCGCCCGAGGAAGCCGCCGCCAGCCCGCTGGCCGAGGCGATCTTCAACCTGGGCGACGTGACCGGCGTGTTCTTCGGCCGCGACTTCGTCTCGGTCACGGTCGCGCCCGGCACCGACTGGTCGGATGTGAAGCCCGATGTGCTGGGCATCCTGCTGGACCATTTCTCGGCACAGATGCCGCTGTTCAGGCAGGGCGCGGCCGACTTCGCGGTTCCGGGCGAGGAAGAGGCGTTCGCCGACGATCCCGAGGATGCCGACATCGTCGCGCAGATCCGCGAACTGATCGACACGCGCGTCCGGCCCGCGGTCGCCAATGACGGCGGCGACATCGTCTATCGCGGCTTCGACAAGGGCAAGGTCTATCTCAAGATGCAGGGCGCCTGCGCGGGTTGCCCCTCCTCCACCGCGACGCTCAAGAACGGCATCGAGCAGCTGCTGCGCCATTATGTCCCCGAAGTCACCGAAGTGAGGGCCGTCTGATGAACCCGATCGACGACGCCAGCCTCGACCGGCTGTTCCGCGAAGGACGGACCTTCAACCATTATCTCGACACGCCCGTCGGCGAGGACGAGATCCGCGCGGTCTGGGACCTGATGAAGATGGCCCCGACCTCGACCAACCAGAGCCCGGCGCGCATGGTCTGGTGCCTGAGCCAGGAGGCGAAGGACAGGCTGGCCGACTGCGCGACGGGCAGCAACGCGGACAAGATCCGCGCCGCCCCCGCCGCCGTGGTGATCGGCATGGATGTCAATTTCCACGAAAACCTGCCGCAGCTGTTCCCGCATGTCGATGCCAAGAGCTGGTTCGACGGCAATACCGAGCTGCGCGAAGCCTCCGCCTTCCGCAACAGCTCGCTTCAGGGCGCCTATCTGATCCTGGCCGCGCGCGCGCTGGGGCTGGATACCGGCGCGATGTCGGGCTTCGACCAGGGCGCGGTGGACAAGGCGTTCTTCGCCGACCAGCCGGGCGTGCGGTCCAACTTCATCGCGACGATCGGCTATGGCGACCGCAGCACGCTGCACCCGCGCAATCCCCGCCTGTCGTTCGAACAGGCCAACCGGATCGTCTGAGCCCATCTTGCGCACGCTGGTCATCGACACCGCCACCGCCGCCTGCTCGGTCGCCCTTCTGGAGGGCGAGCGGGTGATCGGCCATGCCCATGACGTCGTCGGGCGCGGCCATGCCGAGAAGCTGGTGCCGATGATCGCCGCGCTGCCCGATGGCGGTCGGGCGGCGCGCATCCTGGTCGATTGCGGCCCCGGCAGCTTCACCGGCATCCGGGTCGGCATCGCCGCCGCGCGCGGGCTGGCGCTGGGCTGGGGCGTCAGCGCCACGGGCTATCACTCGCTGGCGCTGGTCGCCGCCGCCGCCTTTGCGACGCGGACGGACGAGGCGCTGACCGTCGTGCTGGAGGGCGGGCATGGCGAGGTGTTCGTCCAGGCCTTTGCCCGCGACCTGACGCCGCTCTCCCCCTTCGCCTCGATGAAGCCCGATGCCGCGCTCGCCGCGCTGGAGGGACGGGTGGCGGTCGGCAACGGCGTGCGCTGGCTGACCGCGCTCGCCCCCGACCTGCCGGTGGTCGAGGCGCTGCCCGATGCGTCCGAGGCCTGGCGGCTGCCGCCGGGGCTGGTCGGGCTGACGCCGCGCCCCGTCTATGGCCGCGCGCCCGATGCCAAGCTGCCCGGCGGCATCACCCCGCCCGAGCTCGCCGCCTGATGGCCAGCCTCAGCGTGCAGCTGCGCGCCGGGGATGCCCGCGATGCGGGCGCGGCCGAGCAGGTCATGGCCGCCGCCTTCGATCCGCAATGGGGCGAGGCCTGGACGCGGGCCCAGCTGCTGGGCGTGATGGCGATGCCCGGCGTCCATCTGCTGATCGCCGAGGCGGGCGGCGAACCGGCGGGCTTCGCGCTGACCCGCGCCGTGATGGACGAGGCGGAGCTGCTGCTGCTGGGCGTCGTGCCCGATCATCGCCGCCATGGGATCGCCAGCGCGCTGATCCGCTCGGTGATCGCCGACTGCGCCGCGTCGGGGGTGGTGACGCTGCATCTGGAGGTCCGCTCGAACAATCCGGCCGTGCTGTTCTATACCGCGCACGGCTTTGCCAAATGCGGCGAGCGGCGCAATTATTACAAGGGCGCGGACGGGCGGCATTACGATGCCCACACCTATGCCCGCGCCATCGGCTGACCCGATCACAGTTTCCGGGTTATTGCGAGTCGCTATCCCCTTTTCGCAATTAGGCTTTGCGCGTAGAGAGGGGGCCAGCCCGAGGAGTTGAACGTTACCATGGCCCGCAAAATCGATCTTGAAGCGCTGTGCGCGCAAAAGGGACTGCGCATCACCGAACAGCGCCGCGTGATCGCCCGCGTCCTGTCGGAAGCGGAAGACCATCCCGATGTGGAAAAGGTCTATGAGCGCGCCGCCAAGATCGATCCGGGCATCTCGATCGCGACGGTGTACCGCACCGTCCGCCTGTTCGAGGAAGCCGGCATCCTGGACCGCCATGATTTCGGCGACGGCCGCGCCCGCTACGAACCCTCGCCCGAGGCGCATCACGATCACCTGATCGATGTCGAGACCGGCCGCGTGATCGAGTTCGTCGACCCCGAGCTGGAACAGCTGCAAAAGGCGATCGCCGAGAAGCTGGGCTTCCGCCTGGTCGACCACCGGATGGAGCTTTACGGCGTCAGCCTCGACCGCAAGGGATGACGGCGAGCATCGCCTTGTCCGATGCCGACCACAAGGGCGGCCTGCGTGCAGCGGGTCGCCTTTCGTGCATTATCGGCACCCTGCTGATCGCGCTGGTGCTGCATGGCGCCTGGCGGGCACTCGGACGCCGCTCGCCCTGGCCGCCCCGGTTCCTGCGCCGGGTCGCCATCATCCTGGGCGCGGACATTCGGGTCACCGGCACCCCGCTCCGGCGGGATGCGATGATCGCGGCCAATCACCTGAGCTGGATGGACATCCTGCTTCTGGCAGGCACATCGGGCACCCGCTTCGTCGCCAAGGCGGAGGTGGCGGCGCTGCCGCTGATCGGCTGGCTGGCGGGGCTCAACCGCACCTTATTCGTCGCGCGCGGCGACCGCCTGGGGGTCGGCGATCAGGTGGCGACCATCCGCGCCGCACTGACCGAGGGGCAGACGCTCGCGATCTTTCCCGAGGGGACGACGGGCGACGATCTGCACCTCCTGCCCTTCAAGCCCGCGCTGTTCGCCGCCCTGGTCCCGCCCATTCCCGGCATCCGCGTCCAGCCGGTGCGGATCGACTATGGCGCGGCAGCGGCCGATCTGGCCTGGCTGGGCGACGATGCGGGCGACGCCCATGCCAGGCGGGTGCTGCGGCGACCGGGGCGCTTCGTGGTGACGCTTCATTATCTGGAGCCGTTCGATCCCGCCGATTTCCCCGACCGCAAGGCGATCGCCGCCGAGGCACGGGCGCGCATCGCCGCCTCCTGACCCGTTTGTCGCACCGCGCGGGGGCCCTGTCCTGCCCGGCGCGACGCCCCCATCGCCGACGCTGGCGAGGCCCCGCGATTTGCGATAAGGGGCGCGTCATGCCCGCATCTCCCAAGACCTTCCACGTCAAGTCCTTCGGCTGCCAGATGAACGTCTATGACGGCGAGCGCATGGCCGAGCTGATGGCCGCGCAAGGCCTGTCGGCGACCGACGATGCCGGTGCCGCCGATCTGGTGGTGCTCAACACCTGCCACATCCGCGAACGCGCGACCGAGCGCGTCTATTCGGAGATCGGCCGTATCCGCAAGGACGCCGCCGACGAAGGTCGCAAGCCGATGATCGCGGTCGCTGGCTGCGTCGCGCAGGCCGAAGGGCCCGAGATCGTCCGCCGCGCCAAGGTCGATGTGGTGGTCGGCCCGCAGGCCTATCACAACCTGCCCGACCTGGTCGCGAGGGCGGCGGCGGGCGAGGCCGCGCTCGACACCGACATGCCGGTCGAATCGAAATTCGTCCACCTGCCCGGCCGTCGCAAGGTCGGCCCCTCGGCCTTCCTGACGGTGCAGGAGGGGTGCGACAAATTCTGCACCTATTGCGTGGTGCCCTATACGCGCGGGGCGGAGGTCAGCCGCTCCTATTCGGCGATCATGGACGAAGCGCGCGCGCTGGTCGATGCGGGCGCGCGCGAGATCACGCTGCTGGGCCAGAACGTCAATGCCTGGAACGACGCCGACGACCGGGGGCTGCACGGGCTGATCCGCGAGATGGACCGGATTCCGGGGCTTCACCGCATCCGCTACACGACCAGCCATCCCAACGACATGACGCAGGGGCTGATCGACGCGCACCGCGATGTCGAGAGCCTGATGCCCTTTCTCCACCTGCCGGTCCAGTCGGGCAGCGACCGCATCCTGAAGGCGATGAACCGCCAGCATAGCCGCGACAGCTATATGCGGGTGATCGACCGGGTCCGCGAAGCGCGCCCCGACATCGCATTGTCGGGCGACTTCATCGTCGGCTTTCCGGGGGAGACCGAGGCGGAGTTCGCCGACACGCTGAGCCTGGTCGATGCGATGGGCCATGCGCAGGCATTCAGCTTCAAATACTCCCCCCGCCCCGGCACCCCCGCCGCGACCATGGCCGATCAGGTCCCCGCCGAGGTGATGGACGACCGGCTCCAGCGGCTTCAGGCGGCACTCAACCGCGACCAGCACGCCTTCAACATGGCGAGCGTTGGGCGGACCTGCACCGTCCTGATCGAGCGGCGCGGCAAGCTACCCGGCCAGATGCTCGGCAAGTCGCCCTGGTTGCAGTCGGTCCACCTGATCGGCGACCACCAGATCGGCGACCTGGTCGAGGTGGAACTGGTCGCGGCGGGCCCGAACTCGCTGACCGGACAGGCCAAGGTCAAGGCGGCGGCGTAAGCCGTCCCCCTACCTCCGTTCGGGCTAAGCCCAAGATGATTGTTCGCGCGGAGACGCGGAGGCGCGGAGATGTCTCGCCCGCTGATGCTTCACTCAGCCCTCGCGACCGGAAGACCTTTTCCACGGCGAATGGCCAACAGGCCGAGATCGCGGCTGGATGCGCACTCTCCGCGCCTCCGCGTCTCCGCGCGAACCAAATCTTCCTGATCGCGCAGAGGCGCAGAGAGCGCGGAGGAAGAAGAGGGTCTGCCGATCGCGAGGGAATGCTCTTCTTCTCTGCGTCCTCCGCGCCTCTGCGCGCGAAAAACCGTCCCGCCGACACACCTATGTCATGCAATTTCGCTGGCGTTCCGTGCCCTGCCATCCCATCTTGGCGGGACAACAGACGGTGAAAGGACCGCATGAGCCGCAAGCCCCTCCCCGCCCAGGCCGGTGAACGCAGCCGGGCGGAACTCAGCTTCGACAAGCCGCAAGTGCTGGCGCAGCTGTTCGGCCAATATGACCGCAATCTGGTCGCGTTGGAAAATCGATTGGGCGTCTACATCACCGCACGCGGCAACCGCGTCGGGCTGGAGGGGACCTCGGAGCAGGTGGCGCTGGCCCGCGACGTGCTGAACGACCTCTATGCCCGTATCCAGCGCGGCGAGGAGGTCGACACCGGCCTGGTCGACGCCGCGATCGCGATGGCCTCCGAACCGACGCTCGACGGCATTCTCAGCGCCGAGCGGACGTCCGCCCCGCCGATCATAATCCGCACGCGCAAGAAGACGATCGTCCCGCGCACGCCCGCCCAGGCGCATTACATGAAGCAGCTCGTGTCCAACGACATGATCTTCGCGCTCGGGCCGGCGGGCACCGGCAAGACCTATGTCGCGGTCGCGCAGGCGGTGGCGCAGCTCATCACCGGCTCCGTCCAGCGGCTGATCCTGTCGCGCCCCGCGGTCGAGGCGGGCGAGCGGCTGGGCTTCCTGCCCGGCGACATGAAGGAGAAGGTCGATCCCTATCTCCGTCCGCTCTACGACGCGCTCTACGACTGCCTGCCCGCCGAGCAGGTGGAGCGGCGGATCGCCAGCGGCGAGATCGAGATCGCGCCGATCGCCTTCATGCGCGGCCGGACGCTGGCCGATGCCTTCGTCATCCTCGACGAGGCGCAGAACACCACCCCTGCGCAGATGAAGATGTTCCTGACCCGCTTCGGCCAGAACAGCCGGATGGTGATCTGCGGCGATCCCAACCAGGTCGACTTGCCCGGCGGCGTCGCGGCCTCGGGCCTGGCGGACGCGGTGCGGCGCCTGGAGGGCGTGGAGGGGATCGCGATGAGCCGCTTCACCGCCGCCGACGTGGTGCGCCATCCCATCGTTGGGCGGATCGTCGATGCCTATGAGGGGCCGAATGCCTGACGGCCTCGTCCTTTCGTTGGCGTAACGCCGGAACTGTTGATAGGGGGCGGCGATTTACCGTCCGACCGCCCCCGCCGCCCCCTGAAAGGCCCCGATGATCGAGATTGCGCTGATCCATGAAGAGCCCTGGTCCGGCGACGAGGACCAGTGGACCGCGCTCGCCACCCGCGCCGCCCGCGCCGCGATCGAGCGGACGCCGCATGGCCCCTTGCTGACCACGCCCGCGATCATCGAGATCTCGGTCCGGCTGACCAGCGATGACGAGGTGCATGCGCTCAATCGCCAGTATCGGCAAAAGGACAAGTCGACCAACGTCCTGTCCTTCCCGATGGTCCAGCCCGATCTGATCGAGACGGTCACGCAGAATTCGGACGATGGCGAGGTGCTGCTGGGCGACATCGTGCTGGCGCATGGCGTGTGCGTCGCCGAGGCGGCCGAACGCGGGATCGCGACCGAAACCCATGCGACTCATCTGCTGGTGCACGGCGTGCTTCATCTGCTAGGCTATGACCATATGCAGGATGACGAGGCCGAAGCGATGGAAGCGATCGAGCGCGACGCGCTGGCCAGCCTCGGCATCGCCGACCCCTATCTGATACGCGAGGACTGACACCCCCCGATGGCCGACGGCCCCAGTAGCAGCACCGGCAACGGTGACTCCCACGAATCCGGTATCTGGCAGGGGCTGAAATCCCTGATCTTCGGCGGCGATCAGGAAGAATCGCTGCGCGACCAGCTGGAAGAGGCGATCGACCGGCACGAGGACGATCCCGGCCCCGACGCCAAGGGCGACCTGACCCCGCTGGAGCGGCAGATGGTGCGCAACCTCCTGCATTTCGGCGAGCGCGACGCGGGCGATGTGGGCGTCCCCCGCGCCGACATCATCGCGATCGAGGAGCGGACGACCTTCGACCATCTCGTCCAGATCTTCGCCGAGGCCGGGCATAGCCGCCTGCCCGTCTATCGCGAGACGCTCGACCAGATCATCGGCATGGTCCATATCAAGGACGTGTTCAATATCCTGGCGACCGGCGCGGAGCATCCCGCCACCCTGGCCGGGCTGATCCGCGATCCGCTCTATGTGCCGATGTCGCGCGGCGCGCTCGATCTGCTCGCCGACATGCGCCAGAAGCGGGTGCATCTGGCGGTGGTGCTCGACGAATATTCGGGGACCGAGGGGCTCGTCACCATCGAGGACCTGATCGAGGAAATCGTCGGCGAGATCGAGGACGAGCATGACGAGGCGCCGCAGGCGCTGCTGGTGCCGCTCGACGGCGGGGCCTGGGATGCCGATGCGCGGGTCGGGCTGGAGGAGGTCGCGCGCACCGTCGACCCCGCGCTCGAAGAGGCGGAGGACGATGTCGACACGCTGGGCGGCCTGACCGCGGTGATGGCGGGACAGGTGCCGCCGGTCGGCACATGCCTCGACCATCCCAGCGGCTGGCGGATCGAGGTGACGGAGGCCGACGAACGCCGCATCCACCGCCTGCGCCTGCATCCCGCGGTGGCGGCTGAAGTCGAGTGACCGGAGCTTTTTAGGCCGGATGACCTCATCCACGCCCATGCAGCGGCGGACCGGGAGGCGTGCCTGACATTTTCTGCCGCCGCCCGCCCCTTCGCACGGATGGTGCGCGGGACGATCGATGGAGGGTACCGATCCACAGATTGCCCCAATAGGGGTGGAGGTGGCCGCACCTTATCCGGACCAGCTTCGACGAATTTGGATCAGTCGCCCAAGCCCTCGCGCCGAAAAGCCATCATCTCGTCAAATCCGGTATAGTGCGAACCGGAGCGGCGTAATGCCGTTTCTTCCTAGACACATTCCTCATAGCTGGAATGCTGCGTATCGAGCCGCAGACGACCCTGTGGGTCATAGGCCGAGTAGTGGACGCGGATTCTCTGCTCGCAGGGCGGCACCGCTTGGGCAGGCTGCGGCGCCGTAAGCACGCCAAGACAGCGATCGTTCCGAACACGGGAATGAATGTCCGTAGCTTTCTCATGCCATGCCTGCTTCGTGGCGCGAACGGCAAGAGGTAGGCTGCATTGGCGGAACAGCGACCAGCAATGAGGGATGGCTCGGTTTAGACGCTATCGCGCCTGCTCCAAATCACTCACTCGATTACACTGGCCATCCTAATGCATTAGCGCGGACGGACGAGGCACGATAGGGGTCAGGTCAGGACATGGAAGCTGCCCCGGAGCATCGCAAAGCTTTCTGGCATGTTCCGTGCCCGAAGAACTGCCAGTCCCCAGGATCGATAGCGCGAGTAAACTCCCTGACATTCGCGCCATCGAAGGCCGCTGGTGCACTCCCCTATGGCACCGGCGGCCGCCATTTTCAGGCGGCGGGGAGCAGGGAATCCACGCCGCGCACCGCCACGACCCAGCGATAAAAGGCGTCGGTAAGCGCATAACGAAGATGGAGCGGCTCAACCTTGATCCGCTCGGGATTGCCCAGACAATGTTTGGCCCGGTCGAGGATGCGATAGACATATTGGGTCTGTAGCGCCGGATCGCCATGCGCATGGACCATCCGCGTGGTTTCGTCCGGCTCCGCACGAACCAGACATTGCATGGCCTGCGCCCGGATTTTCTCATCTGAATAAGCGAAGAGCAACCGCTCCTTCTCCTGCTTCTCCATACGAGCGATCGCCGCCGGATCGTCGACCTCCCGCGTGGTCAGGGCCGCATCGGGCGCGAATCGTGCGATGGCTGCTTCTAACACTGCGCCCCGGTCGTAATTGCTACGGCACACGGGAAGGCCCGTGACGGTATAGACCTGCCAGCAACTTGCCAGATTGGGCGGCGGCGGCAAGGGCGGTGACGGCATGTCTGGCCAGCATGCCTGATTGGCACGAATGAAGCTGTCCATGGCAAACAGGGTCGTCGTCCTGTTGAGTTGGCCGTCGATCGCTCGGCGCAGGATTTTGGGTGGGAAAAAGGGCGCACAGCGGATGAACATCTGCGCCTTTTCATCGAGCAGGCGGTTTACGATTCGATCGCTCTCCACCGTGATCCCCGGCGGCGGCGGTGCTTTGGTGCTCGGCAGCCTGTCACCCTGGACGACGACATCCCGCCCCTGCGATTCCCGGGGCGTGTCACGATCCTGTGCCCGCGCCGGATGTGTTGCCGCCACCAGCGAGATAATTGCAATCCGCTGGCCCCAACGGCCAGCCATCTTCCTCATGCGCATGTCATGCCCTCCCAAGCCTTCCCAACGCACGTCACAGAATGACGAAAATATCGTTTCGGCACCATAGCGGGATTTGGCCGCCCCCCCTTCCCCCGTCGCCGCGATCCGCCTAGTTTCGGCCTATGCGCAAACACGTCCTGATCGTATCCGGCATCATCGTCCTGATCGGCATCGCCATCGTCGTCTGGCTGGCTTGGCCCGACACGGCCCGGCTGAGCGTCGACCAGGTGGCGGGCAAGCAGCCGACCATCGGGGCACCGCGTGAGCAGGTGATCCCGACCGTCGACATCGCCAAGCCGGTGGGCTGGGCGAACGGGGCCAAGCCGAGCGTGGCGCCGGGGCTGGCGATCCAGGCCTTTGCGAGCGGGCTCGACCATCCGCGCTGGCTGTACGAACTGCCCAATGGCGACGTGCTGGTGGCCGAAACCAACTCGCCGCCCCGGCCCAATGCCGGGATCGTGCAGCGGGTCATGAACTTCTTCCTCGGCCGGGCGGGCGCGGCGGTGCCGTCGGCCAACCGGATCACCCTGCTGCGCGATACCAATGGCGACGGCGTGGCCGATCTGAAGACGCCGTTCCTGACCGGGCTGAACTCGCCCTTCGGCATGGTGCTGTTCGACGGCTATCTGTACATCGGCAACACCGATGCGCTGGTGCGCGTGCCGTATCGCGACGGCGAGACCAGGATCACCGCCCGCCCCGAAAAGGTCGTCCCGCTGAACCCGGCAGGCAATCACTGGGCGCGTAACGTCATCGCCTCGGGCGACGGCCAGACGCTGTTCGTCTCGGTCGGATCGGCCAGCAACGTCGCCGAGAACGGCATGGAGGCCGAGAAATACCGCGCCGCCATCCTGCAGGTCTGGCCCAAGGACAAGAATTGGCGGATCTATGCCTCGGGCCTGCGCAACCCGAACGGCATGGCGCTGAACCCGCAGAACGGGCGGCTATGGACCGTGGTCAACGAGCGCGACATGCTCGGCTCGGACCTGGCGCCCGACTATCTGACGCAGGTGGAGTTCGGCGATCAGTTCGGCTGGCCCTGGTATTATTGGGGCGGCTATCCCGACGACCGGGTCCAGCCCGCCAACCCCGCGCTCCAGCAATATGTGAAGCGCCCCGACTATGCGCTGGGCCCGCACGTCGCGGCGCTGGGCTTGACCTTCGCACAGGGGGCCAAGCTGGGCGACCGTTTCGCCCAGGGCGTGTTCGTCGGCGAGCATGGCTCGTGGAACCGCAAGCCGCCCTCGGGCTACAAGGTCGTGTTCGTGCCGTTCGCCGCGAACGGCTTTCCGGTGCCGGGGGTGAAGCCGGTCGATGTCGTCACCGGCTTCCTCAACGCCGAGGGTGAGGCGCAGGGGCGTCCCGTCGGCGTGATCGTCGACAAGGCGACGGGCGGCCTGCTGGTGGCGGACGATGTCGGCAATGTGGTGTGGAAGGTCCAGGCCGCCCAGTAAGGTGAGAGGGGGGCAACTGTGATGATCATGCGAGAGCGATAGGCTGTCGCTTTCGGATCATGGCATTGAGGATGACGAGGAGTTGTCTGGCGACGGCGATGAGGATGGTTTTTGGCGCCTTGCCCTTGGCACGCATCCTGTCGCGCATGGCGGTGAGGACGGGGATACGCCGTGAGGCATTGAGGGCGGCGATGTAGAGGGCTTCTCGGACTTTTCGTCGACCGCCCCAGATGCGCCTGGCACCGCGCCATGTCCCGCTTTCGCGGGCGTGGGGTGCAAGGCCTGCGAGCGAGGCGATCTTGCGACGGCACAGCGTGCCCAGTTCGGGAAGTTCACCGAGCAGGGTTGCCAGGACGGTGGGTCCGATGCCGGGGACGGCGTTCAGCAGCCGCGCCTGTTCGGACAGGAGCTGGTCCTGGGCGATGAAGCCTGCGATCTGTCGGTCGAGCTCGGCAATCTGCTGGCCGAGCATGTCGATCATGGCCTCGATGGCCCGGGCGATGTCGGGCTGGCCAGCGCTATGGCGATGCAGCTTTTCGGCTTTTCGCATGTCGACCAACTGCCTGCGGCGGCGCAGGAAATCGGCCAGGCGGGAACGCGCCGGGCTGAGCGGGATGGTAGCCGGCAGGTCGAGCGCCGCGCCCATCTGCGCGAGCACCCGGGCATCGACGCGGTCGGTCTTGGCGAGCGTGCCGGTGGCTCTGGCGAACTCGCGCGCCTGACGCGGATTGACGCGCGAGAAGGGATGGCTGCGGGTTGCCAGCGCGGCGATCAGGTCGCCGTCGCAGCCGCTGGTCGCCTCGAAGACGAGGCGGATGTCGTGGTCGAGTGTGTCGAGCCAGGCGGCGATGGCATCCGGTGTATTGGCGATCTGCCCGATCCGGCCTGATGGCAGCTCGCAAATGTCGATGACGGCACGTGAAAGGTCGCAGCCGATGACGGCTTGTGGCATGGTATAGGCTCCTGTCCATGTCGTGCGGGATCAGCAGTCCCAAGCAACTGTTCAGGGTTGTGACCAACGCGGAAGGGACCCTTGCTCCCTATCGGGCTCCAGACCCTCGGGGGGGGGGGACGGGCTCCCTTCCGCAACACCGTCATACCAGCATCACATCAGACAGGGGGGGTCCGGCCGGTCCGGGCCCCGCCCTCCCGCTCAGGGCCCGCTCAGGCGGGTTTCACCTTCAGGAGCGCCAGGCCGAAGCCCATGAAGATCGCACCCGTCAGGCGGTTGAACGCGCGCTTCACCGACGGCCTGCCCAGATAGCGCGACAGCGAACGCCCGCCGAGCGCATAGACCGCATACCACAGCCCCTCGATCACCGCGAAGGTGGCGACCAGGATCGCGAATTGCGGCATCTGGGCTCTGGCGGGATTGATGAACTGCGGCAGGAAGGCGACGGCGAACAGGATCAGCTTGGGGTTGCTGATCCCGATCAGGAAGCCGCCGCGAAAGACCGCGCGGTGCGACAGGCTGGGCGGGATCGCGCCGTCACCGACATCGACCGGCGCGACGTCCGCGCGCCACGCCTTGATCCCCAGGAACAGCAGATAGGCGACGCCCGCATAGCGGATCACCTCGAACGCGCCGGGCAGCGCCAGCAGCACGGTCGTCAGCCCCGCGGCGGACGCGGCCAGCACGATCACCACCGCGCTCAGGCATCCGGCCATGGCGGCCGTGCTGCGCCTCAGCCCCATATCGACCGAGCGGGTCATGATGTGCAGCATGTTGGGGCCGGGCGTGCCCGACAGGAGGAACACCGCCCCGACGAAGAGCCACCATGTATGCAGTGCCATCATTCCCCCCTCTTTTCCCCGATGAGCCCGCGCGTGCGCCCCTACTTCAGCAGCTTGGGCGCCTCCGACCGGATGACCGCCTCCAACTGGCTGGAAAACAGCGACAGGAAGGCGGGCAGGTTAACCACCGCATGGACCTTGTCGTCATAGACGGTCGCCTCCGCGCCGATGGTCTGGCCCATCGCGCCGACGGTGAAGTGCATCGTGTCGCCGTCCCAGCGATGCTCGACCGTGGCGCCGCCGGGGATCATCCGGCCGATCTTGCCGATGCCGCCGTCCAGCCGCTGACGGACGCCCTCCTTGCCGAGCTTGTGCGGGATATCGAGCGAAATGGGCGCGGTCATGCGGGCATCTCCGTGGCGAACAGCATCTTATCATCGGCAAAGGCCTTGAACTCCAGCGCATTGCCGCTGGGGTCGCGGAAGAACATCGTCGCCTGCTCGCCGGGTTGCCCCTTGAAGCGGACATAGGGCGCGATGCCGAACGTCACGCCCGCCGCCTCGACCCGTGCGGCCAGCGCCTGCCAGTCCGCCATGGTCAGCACGACGCCGAAATGCGGCACCGGCACCTGATGGCCGTCGACCGCATTCTCCACCGCGACCGGCTGTGCGGCGGGGTCGAGATGCGCGACGATCTGATGCCCGAACAGGTCGAAGTCGATCCAGTGATCGCTCGAACGCCCCTCGGCACAGCCGAGAATCTCGCCATAGAAATGGCGGGCAGCGGCCAGGTCGTGGACCGGGAAGGCGAGGTGGAAGGGGCGCAGGGTCATGGAGGGAAGCTAGGGAGGCGGGGTCCGTTTTGCCACCCTTTCCTCCCCGGCGCGGCTCGCTTGCACATACGCAGCGGGGTGGAGGGGGCGGGCCCCTTGGGTCGGATCGACACTCAGGACTGCGTCTTCTTCCCTCTCCCCTGGACAGGGGAGAGGGTTAGCGAAGCTTGCCAGCCTGCTGGCTAGCGCAGCTTGGGTGAGGGGTTGAGCGAGCC